>JAEEJD010000190.1 GCA_016281675.1 Lachnospiraceae bacterium | reverse complement strand
GGGTGTCTCGATGGGACACATTCTTCCGTAGTGCGAATAGTGGACATCTCGAACCTCAAATCCGGCACGGTCTCTTGAAAGACCACCGGGACCGAGTGCCGAAAGCCTTCTCTTATGAGTAAGCTCACCGAGCGGGTTGTTCTGATCCATGAACTGTGACAGCTGCGAAGATCCGAAGAACTCTTTGACTGCCGCAGTAACGGGCTTGATATTGATAAGCTGCTGAGGCGATATGCCTTCAAGATCCTGAGTCGTCATTCTCTCGCGGACAACTCTTTCCAGTCTCGACAGACCGATTCTGTACTGGTTCTGTAACAACTCACCAACGGCACGGATACGACGGTTACCGAGGTGATCGATATCATCGTCATGTCCGATCCCGTATTCGAGATGCATGTTATAGTTTATGGAAGCAAAAATATCTTCCTTCGTGATGTGCTTCGGAATAAGAGCATGTACGGATTCCGAGATCGCATCCGCAAGAGCGTCGGGATCATTTCCGTATTCCGCAAGAAGTTCCTGCAGTGCGGGATAATATACAAGCTCCGTAATGCCGAGCTCCTTGGGATTGCAGTCGATGAAACTTGTAATGTCCACCATAAGGTTCGACAGTACTCTTACGTTACGCTCCTCGCACTGAACAACAACATAAGGAACAGCCGCATTCTGAATCTTGTCGGCAAGTTCCATCGTAGCCGTATCACCTGCCTTCGCAAGGATCTCACCCGTGTTGGGATCGATAACATCCTCAGCGATCACCCTGTTCCTGATACGGTAACGGAGCATAAGCTTCTTATTGAATTTGTAACGTCCGACTTTTGCGAGATCGTATCTTCTTGAATCGAAGAACATCGCATTGATCAGAGACTCGGCGCTCTCAACCGCAAGAGGCTCACCGGGACGTATCTTCTTATATAACTCAAGAAGACCTTCCTGATAGTTTGTCGCAACATCCTTTCCGAATGAAGCGAGGATCTTGGGTTCGTCACCGAACAGATCGAGTATTTCCTCGTTTGTGCCAAGTCCGAGTGAACGGAGCAGCACGGTAACGGGAACCTTTCTCGTACGATCCACACGCACAAAGAAGACATCATTGGAGTCCGTTTCGTACTCCAACCATGCACCTCTGTTGGGAATTACCGTACATGAGTACAGTTTCTTACCGAATTTGTCGTGGGTGATTCCGTAGTATATACCGGGGGAACGTACCAGCTGACTGACGATTACACGCTCGGCACCGTTAATGACAAATGTGCCCGTAGCCGTCATAAGAGGAAGGTCGCCCATAAAGATCTCATGTTCTATGATCTTATCGTCCGTCTTGTTGTAAAGACGTACTCTTACTTTGAGCGGGGCAGCATAAGTTGCATCCCTTTCCTTACACTCTTCAATAGAATACTTGACATCTTCTTCACAAAGTTTGAAATCAACAAACTCGAGACTTAACACTCCGCTGTAGTCTGTGATGGGAGAGATGTCCGCAAAGACTTCCTTCAGACCTTCATCCAGAAACCATTGGTACGAGTCTTTCTGAACTTCTATGAGATTCGGCATCTCAAGAACTTCTTTCTGACGCGAAAAGCTCATTCTTGTGCTATTGCCAACCGTAACCGGACGTATCCTGTTCTTTTCCATTGACGTTTTCACCCCGTTCTTCTATTTAAATTGAACTTAACATGCACTTGTGGGCAAACTCATCAAAGCCCCCATATTTAGCGGTTTTTCAATAAAAAAGCACGCAAAAAGAGCCTATGAAACCACAATAGTGCGTTATCCATGGTAACACAAGCTCTTTTTAGAGTCAAGAAAAATTTAATTTTTCCGAAATATTTTTTTGATTACTTAAGTGTAACCTTAGCGCCTTCAGCTTCAAGCTTGGTCTTGATATCCTCAGCCTCTTCCTTGGAAGCGCCTTCCTTAAGTACCTTCGGAGCTGAATCAACAAGATCCTTAGCTTCCTTCAGGCCGAGACCTGTAGCTTCACGAACGACTTTGATGACCTTAACCTTGTTGGGACCTACATCTGTAAGTTCTACATCGAATTCGCTCTTCTCTTCGCCTGCTGCACCGCCGTCAGCTGCGCCGCCTGCTGCTGCCACAACAACACCTGCTGCTGCAGATACGCCAAACTCTTCTTCACAAGCCTTAACAAGATCGTTAAGCTCTAATACTGTTAACTCTTTAATAGCATCAATAAATTCTGCTGTTGACATCTTTGCCATTGTATTTTCCTCCTAAATCATCGTCTGTGACTATTCTGCCGCGGGTGCTTCCTCAGCAGGTGCTTCTGCTTCTGCAGGAGCTGCTTCTTCGGCAGGTGCTGCCTCTTCTACAGGTGCTGCCTCTTCAGCGGGTGCTGCTTCCTCAGCGGGAGCCTCTTCCTTGGCGGGAGCTGCCTCTCCACCCTTCTCCGCGATCTGATTGATAACGCGTGCGAAGTTAGCAACAGGAGACTGAAGTGAACCAAGCAGTCTGGAGAGAAGTTCTTCTCTTCCGGGAATCTTGGCAACCTCTGCGATTCCCTTTGCATCGTAGAGCACGCCTTCGATCACGCCTGCCTTGAGCTCCAGCTTGGGAGCGTCCTTTGCAAACTTAACGATAACACGTGCAGGTGCCGTTGCGTCTTCTTTTGAGACAGCGATGGCACTGGGACCTTCAAGATGAGGAGCAAGTGCCTCAAGATCGGTACCCTTGAACGCAAAGTTCATCATTGTGTTCTTGTAAACCTTGTAAGTGATACCTGCTTCACGAAGCTGCTTACGAAGTATCGTATCCTGTTCAACGGTAAGACCGCGGTAATCAACAAGAACGACACCCTGGGCATCTTTAACCACTTCGGATATTTCGTCAACTACAGGTTTCTTAAGTTCTACCTTTGCCATTTTTTACCTCCTTATAGATTTTCGATTCTTTGCCGAAAACGGAGTCTTTTGTGAACCACCCGGTCCAATTATGTCAAAAAACCCGCTCCGAAGACGGAACGGGCATAATATCAACGTGATTGATAACTCGCTTTCTCCTCGGCAGGCGAACTCTCATTCTTACGCTTTCGCACCTGCTGTCTTCGGCCGGCCGCTCGCGCGACCTTTCCTAACTTATCATACGTATATGCTGTTGTCAATCTGTTTTTTCGACTTACTCAATCGAATTCGGATCAACTGCCCAGTCCGGAAGCTGTAACGCTTCCCCGGCATCAGCCGCTCCCTCACCTGCTTCTTCCGCGGCCGGCTCGGCGGGCTTTCTTGCGGGCGAGGTATTCTGCCCGTTCTGTGTATTATGATCCGTATCGGATTTCGTTACATATCCCTCATCATCGATCTCGGCGTAATTTGAGATTCCACGCATGTATTCGATTATCCTCGACTTCTCGCTCTCGGTAGCGCTCACAACACACGATCCTCTCTGAATGCACGGAATGAACTCCACCTTCGACAGCTTGCATTCTTCATCAAGCGTTGTCCTTACGATACACGTATCAAGCGTCTTGGAATTGAACCAGAAGTTGCCGAGGCTGTAGAACACCGGAACATCATCGACATAATCTATTCCCTGTAAACAGTGCGAATGTGCTCCTATGACTAGATCCGCTCCCGCATCGACATATGCACGCGCCAGATCTCGCTGACTCTGTTCGACAAGGTCTGTGCTCTCGGTTCCCCAGTGTACGAACATTACCGTAAAATCACTGTGTTCGGCTGCTTCTTTTATGGCCGCGACCGCCTTTTTCGGATCGAGAGTACGAAGTACTCCCGGCGAATCCGCTGTCGCTTCTTTGGTATCGGGACTTCCGAGCCGCTCTATCTGGGTTGCCGCAACTATCGATATAATATGACCGTTTGCGTGAAAATACGCGGGATGCATCGCTTCATCAATATTCTTTCCGGCACCAACGAACGGGAGCTGTGCGTCGTTTAACGTGTCTATAGTATCGATGAGCGCATCGGGACCGTAATCATAGGCATGATTGTTCGCAAGCCCGACTATATCGATGCCCATATCCCTCATTATATGCACGTCTTTCGGATCCGCGCGGAATGTAAACGTCTTGCCCGCTGTCGGAGTTCCCCTGTCACTGTACGGGAACTCGTTGTTGGCCATCATTATATCAACACCCTGCATCGTGGACAGAACACCTTCATCCATGCTGTTGTGAATGTCGCTTCCGTTGCTCCTGTATTTGTTTATCGTTGCATATCCCTGTGCAAACCCCACATCACCGACAAAAGCAAGCGTTACCTGAGAAGGATCCGCCGTCCGAACGGAATACTCTTTGTTCACCGGATCGTATATCTCTTCGTAAACGATCTCTTCCTCTTCCTCACTCGCCGTGATCACGGATTCGGCATCATCGTTTATCGATATCACGGGAGGAACTGCGGGAGCGGAAACAATCTCAGTATCTTCCGTTTTGACCGTCACGCTTACATCCGGAAGAAGCTTACCGATCGGACCGCTGCATCCGCAAAGAAGCGATACACAAACGAGTACGGCCGATAATGTGATCGATGTGATTTTCTCCGAAGGAATGATCGTTTTCATGTGATCCCTTTTATCCTGCAATCAAAATAAAATAACCCGGCAGAAACCTGCCGGGTTAATAATACCATAAATCAATACTTTGCTGTAGAAACTTTTACGCCGGGTCCCATTGTTGTGGAAAGGCTGATGCTTCTTAAGTACTGTCCCTTGAGTGCCGAAGGCTTAGCCTTTACGATTGCTTCCATGAGAGCGTTGAAGTTCTCCGAAAGCTTCTCTTCGGAAAAGCTTGCCTTGCCTACAGGGCAGTGAATGATGTTGGTCTTGTCGAGTCTGTACTCGATCTTACCTGCCTTGATATCGGCGATAGCTTTTGCAACATCCATTGTAACCGTTCCGGCCTTGGGGTTGGGCATAAGTCCTTTGGGACCGAGCACCT
>JAEEJD010000189.1 GCA_016281675.1 Lachnospiraceae bacterium | reverse complement strand
TTACCGCAAACTCTCCGAATATACGGGCTGGGAGTATTCGTATACGTACGGTGATTTTGCGGATCTGTATAAGATGCTTTTGGACGGCAGGATCGATATGCTGGCCGGACTTGCGAAGACACAAGAGAGAGAATCCATAATCAACTATCCGGACCGTGCCATGGGAAGCGAAACCTATAACATGGTCAAGCACGCGGATGATGACAGCATCACGTATTCATACGACACTCTTGCCGGGAAGAAGATCGGTGTGCTGGACAGTGCAATGGTCGGTGTCCTGGAGCGGTTCCTCGGAGAACACAACATAACAGCGGTTGTGAATAAATATCCGGACTATAAGAGTATGCTGGATGATTTTGATAACGGAACGGTAGATGCGTTTGTTGCCGAAAGTGACGGCGCTTCGGGCAGAAACAATGCGGAACTTCTGTATGCGTTCGGATCTTCGGATTATTATCTTTGCGTGACATTTGAGAGGAAGGACCTTCTGGATGAACTGAACACGGCGCAGGAACAGCTGAACGTTGAAGAACCCAACTATATCAATTCACTGAGGATCAAGTATTATTCCGCGAGCTTATCAAGCCGGAGCATGTCAAATGCCGAAAAAGAGTGGCTTAAAACACACCAGGAACTCAAGGTCGGGTATCTCAACAATTATCTTCCGTATTCCGATACGGACGGGTCCGGGAAAGCCACGGGATTGATCGTGGAGTTGTTGCCGCATATGTTCGATGAACTCGGGATAAGCGGACTGAAGATATCGTATACTGGTTATAACAGTTATGACGACATGATCGGTGATATGCGAGAAGGTGTGATCGACACGGCCTTTCCGGTTGGAGGCGGACTGTATTATTCGGAACAAAACGGTATATATCAGTCTTCTGTTGTCGAATCGGCAGCAACGGAACTTGTATATAAAGGGGAATACAAAGAGGATACGGAGTTAAACTTTGCGATCAATGAGAACAATCGTATGCAGTTCTATTATGTAAGTTCTCATTATCCCAACGCAAAGATCATATACTATCCTTCCATTGAAGACTGTCTCGGGGCTGTGGATGACGGAGAGGCGACCGCAACAACGCTGAACGGGTTACGTGCCAACGATATCATCAAGCGATCAAGATATAACGACCTTTCCACCAGAAAACTGAACTACATGGATGATCGATGCTTCGGTATCAAGATCGGAAACGAAGGATTGCTGAAGCTTTTAAACCGCGGAATCAGTGTGGCCGGAGAAGATTATCTCCAAAACCTGCCGTACAGATACACGGATGGTCTGTATACATACACTACTTTGGATTTCTTACGGGACAATACCGTTCCGATATCCATGATACTTCTTATTGCCATCGGTATCCTTCTGTTCTTTGCGATCATGCGAACCCGCAGGAAGAAGAAAGAGATGGAAGAGAAAATCGCCCTCTCGGAGAAACTGATCGAGCAGCAGAAGCATCGTGAGGATCAGGATCGAATGATCACTGCCATGGCGACGGATTACAGATGCGTATACCACGTGGATCTTGATAAGAACGATGCCGTATGTTACAGGGATGATCCGAACGATAAAGAGCAGACCGGAAAGGGAATCCACTTCAATTATCATGAGAGATTTCGCTGGTACGGAGAAACGTATGTGGATGAAAACTACAGGCAGGATTTTCTTGATTTTATCGAGCCCGATAATATCCGGGCAGCGCTTGCCGAAAATGCCATAATCAGTTACCGATATCTGGTCAGACGTGACGGGGCCGAGTACTATGAGATGATCCGTGTTGCGGGGGTAAGGCACCCCGAAGACAGAGATGATCACGTTGTTCACGCGGTAGGATTGGGACTTACAGTCATAGATAAGGAAATGAGAGAGAGCATGGCTCAGAATCAGATGCTCAGTGAGGCGCTGGAATCCGCGGAGGAAGCAAACCGGGCCAAGACGGCATTTCTGTCAAATATGAGCCATGAGATCCGTACCCCGATGAATGCCATCATCGGGCTCGATTCTCTTGCTCTCAGAAACGGATCGTTACCTCAGGAAACAAGGGAATATCTTGAAAGGATCGGAGAGAGTGCAAAGCACCTGCTCGGACTGATCAATGATATTCTTGATATGAGCCGAATTGAATCCGGAAGGATCATCATACGAAGAGAAGAGTTCTCCTTCCGCGGGATGATCGAACAGATCAATACCATGGTCATGTCACAGTGTTCCGAAAAAGGTTTGAAATATGAATGCAGTTTGACAGGCGGAGTCAGCGATTATTACATCGGAGATGATATGAAGCTTAAGCAGGTGCTCATCAATATCCTGAGCAATGCGATCAAGTTCACGGAACCTCCGGGAAGTATTACGTTTGGCATAGAAAAGGTGGCATCATTCGAGGATCAGACCACGATAAAGTTCGTGATCAAGGATACAGGTATAGGAATGGACGAATCATTCCTGCCGAAAATATTCGATGCTTTTGCCCAGGAGCACGATGAGAAGAGCAATAAGTACGGAAGTACCGGGCTCGGTATGGCGATCACCAAGAATATAGTTGAGATCATGAACGGCACGATCTCCGTTTCATCAAAAAAGGGAGAGGGAACGGAATTTGTCGTCAACATTACATTAAAGGACTGCGAGCACCACAGGCTCGCAACAAGTTACATAGATCCGTCGGAGATGTACGTACTGGTCGTTGATGACGAGGAGGTTGCCGCGGAACATGCAAGAATGGTCCTTGACGAAGTCGGTATCCGGACCGATATAGCTTTCTCGGGAACGGAAGCGCTTGATATGCTCGAGATCAGGCATACCAAACATGATCCGTACAATCTTGTTTTGCTGGATTGGAAGATGCCTGACATGGACGGCATTGAAACGGCAAAACGTATCAGACAGCTGTATGACAATGAGACGACGATCATAATACTGACATCGTTTAACTGGGATGAGATCATGGATGAGGCGCTGCATGTAGGCGTTGACTCTTTCCTGGCCAAACCTCTCTTTGCATCCAACGTGATAGATGAGTTTGACAGGGTTGCCAGAAAGAACAATATGACTCTTTACAAAGAAAAGAAGAGGGCTGATCTTAAGGACAGAAAGATCCTCTTTGCCGAAGATGTGGAGATCAATGCGGAGATAATGAAGGAGCTTCTTTCTATAAAAGATATCGAGGCGGATCATGCACAAAACGGAAAGATCGTTGTCGATATGTTTGCGTCAAGCCCGGAAGGTTATTACGATGCAATTCTTATGGACGTTAGGATGCCTGAAATGGACGGTCTTGAGGCGACCGCAAATATCAGACGTCTTGAGAGGGAAGATGCAAAGAAGATACCGATCATAGCCATGACCGCAAACGCGTTTGACGAGGACGTTCAAAGATCGCTTCAGGTGGGAATGAATGCCCATCTGTCCAAACCCGTTGAACCCGAACGGTTGTATCAGACAATGGAAGAGTTGATCTGGGAATACAGATATCGCTGATAAAATCACAGAGAGGATAAAGGAAAATGGGAGAATTTGGTTATACCGAAGGGATAAAAAGAAGAATTCTCATAGTTGAGGATGAGGAGATCAACCGGGAGATACTGCGAAACATTCTCGAAGAGAAATATGAAGTGGATCTTGCGAACAACGGAGAAATGGCATATTCGGCTCTTCAGGAGAAAAAGGGAAGGTATTCACTGATACTTCTCGATCTTTTGATGCCTGTCATGGATGGATTTTCGCTTCTCGAGAAGATCAAATCCGAAGAGACGTTTTCGAATATTCCGGTGATCGTCATGACATCGGAGAAACCGGCCGAAGTGCAAAGCATCAAGCTCGGCGCGGATGATTTT
This sequence comes from Lachnospiraceae bacterium, assembly GCA_016281675.1. The sequence goes on along the minus strand of JAEEJD010000189.1, from coordinate 2,972 downwards.
ATCACAAAACCGTATGACATGCCCGAGGTTATCCGAGCAAGATGTGAGCGGATCATTCAGCTGTATGAGGATAAGAGCATCATACGAAGCGCCGAAAAAGATGACCTGACGGATCTGTATACCCGGGAGTTCTTTCATGAATATGTAAGCAGGATCGACAGTTATTCCATCGATGATGCCATGGATGCGATCGTTCTGAACATAGAGCATTTTCATATGATCAATGAGATGTTCGGAAGAAAGACCGGAAACACGGTTCTTGAGAAAACAGCCGAGCTGATCCGTAAATTGTTTGCGGGAGGCCGCTGCATCGGATGCAGGACTGATGCCGACTATTTCTATTTTTATGTGACACATCGGGACGATTACGAGGATGTTCTTAGCGGATTGCAGGATGAATTGGCAAAGTATCTGAAGATCCCGGGCATACGTGTAAGAACCGGAATATATCAGAACGTCGAGAAAAATCATCCCGTTGAGGATCGTTTCGATCATGCCAAACTTGCATGCGACAGGATCAGGGGTGACTATACGAGGCAGGTCTCATATTACAGCCGGGAACTGAACGATGCGGATCTGTATCATGAGAGACTGATAAATGATATTGACGATGCTATCGCAAATAAAGATCTGATCGTATTCTACCAGCCCAAGTATGATATCCGTCCGGAAGAGCCGAAGCTTAGGAGTGCCGAGGCACTTATCAGATGGAAACATCCCGAACTCGGAATGATCAGCCCCGGAGATTTTATTCCGCTGTTTGAAAGTAACGGACTCATTCAAAAACTCGATCATTATGTCTGGGAGGAAGCGGCTTCACAGATAAAGCGTTGGAAAGACAAATACGGACGAAGCATACCGGTATCCGTCAATATGTCAAGGATCGATATCTATGATCCGGAACTTGAACAGAGGCTGGAAGGCCTTCTTGAAAAGAACGGTCTGATACCCGAAGAACTGATGCTGGAGATAACCGAATCGGCCTATGCCGATGACGCAAAGGGATTGATAAGCGTTGTAAACAGGCTTCGCGAGCGGGGTTTTAAGATCGAAATGGATGATTTCGGAACGGGATATTCGTCTCTTAACATGATCACTTCGATCCCGATCGATGTGCTCAAAATGGATATGATCTTTATACGTAACATGAATAAGGATGAAAAGAGCCTCAAGCTTGTGGAACTTGTTATAGATATCGCAAAGTTCCTGAATGTGCCTGTAGTTGCAGAGGGTGTTGAGGACAAAGAGCAGGTGGAACAGCTCAGAAAAATGGGATGCGATATTATTCAGGGTTACTATTTTTCAAAACCGGTTCCGCCGGAAGAATTTGCGGCATTTATAGAAAAAGAGACAGGAGGAAGGTAAAGTGGCAAAATTGGAAGATCTCAGATCATACGGTGCCAATGTCGAAGAGGGACTGAACAGATGTGTCAATAATGAGGGATTTTATCTGAAAATGATCAACAAGGCTGTGGAGGACAACTCTTTTGAAGAACTGTACAGTGCCGTAAACAGTAAAGATCTGGAAAAAGCATTTGAGATCGCTCATGCACTTAAGGGGGTTCTTGCAAATCTTGCACTTACTCCGATATGCGAGCCGGTATCCGAGATCGTCGAACTGTTAAGAAACAGAACGGATACGGATTACAGCGAGTATCTTGAAAGAATCCGTGTAAAGAGAGAGGAACTGCAAAATCTGCTCGGATGATCATCTTAAGGTATTGTTTTTTATCAAAAGATCCCTGAACAGACGATCGAGAGAATCCATGAGAGCGTCTTTTGGCATTGATTTGAGCAGATAACCGTCGGGTTTCTTCTCCAGAATACGCATAACATTATCGCGGTCGCTCTGTCCCGTCAGAAAGACTATCGGAACATCATGTGAACACGGGATCTGACGGATCTTCTGCATTGTCTCAAATCCGTCCATGCCCGGCATGATGTAATCAAGCAATATCAGATCCGGAACCGTGCTGTTTAGATAGAACAGGGCTTCGCTTCCGGAGCGAAATGTTTTTACCTGGTATTTTTCTTTCAGCCATCTTTCCGTGACCGAGAGAAAATCAGGATCATCGTCGATCAGGAATACTGTTTTTGTCCGACTTGATTCGTACTGCATGTCGGAGAATGAGAGCATATCATCAACGAAAGCGTCCATATCGATGGGACGGGCATATTCGGCTCTGATGCAATCGGGATTATGGATCTGTCTGGCCTCGGCTATATCAAGTGCATCTCCGACAAGGAACAGAGTCCGTTTATCGTCTTCACAAAGCTCCGTAAGATGTGAACTTATAAGATGTATATGTTCGGGATCACCTGCGGGATAATAGATCCAGAAGTTGGCATCATGGCGGTGTTCCAGAATCTCCGCGGGGTCGTCAGCGACGCAGATGATACGGAATCCGACTTCCTCAAGTTTGTTGATGATCCCTTTGTTGACCATTCCGTGAGTACCTTCCACAAAAAGGATTGTCTTAAAATCTTCAGGTTCTCTCGGAATGATGATTTCCCGAACGGGCGTCTCCTCAACCTTATTGAAGTGATCGAGAAGAGGTTCGAATGCGCGGTAATGATCGAGAAGCTCCTTTGTCGGCTGCGTCAGATCACATGATTCGTCCTGACGGGAAAGGTATTCGAGATTAGCCGCCTCATCAGCCAGTTCTTTGGCTCCGATAAGTCCGGCCATACTTTTGAGGGAATGTGTTCGAAGCGAATACATCGGACGATTCCCCGATTTACAGAACTCATCGATCTCATCCGACTTTTCACGGATCGATGTGGCAAAGATCTCAAGTGACTGCAGAAAGTCCTCGGCATCGCCGCAGTGCTCCAGACCCGATCTCAGATCGAGTTTCGGAATGGATTTTAACCATGACGGAAGCAGGGCAAGCTGAGTATCGATATTTTTCTTCTGAACGGAGGCTACACTTCCGTTTACCGAGCCTTCAGGCAGGTATGTCACAAGTATG
>JAEEJD010000188.1 GCA_016281675.1 Lachnospiraceae bacterium | reverse complement strand
GTGACCATAACTATGCTCTGGCCTTCCGCATTCAGATCCGACAGGATGTTAAGAACGTTCTCGGTATTTTGCGAGTTCAGGGCACCCGTCGGCTCATCGGCAAAGAGAACCTCAGGGCTGTTGATAACGCCTCTTACGACCGCTACGCGCTGCTGCATACCCCCCGACATCTGCGTCGGGAACTTATCCCAGTCGCCGTCCTCTATCTCCACGCGTTTTAACAGTTCCTTTGCTCTTTCAGCAAGCTCCTTGCGGCTCGAATGTTTTAAAAGACCGACTATCATGACGTTGTCGAGTGCGCTCATGCTGTCGTTCAGATAGTTCTGCTGGAATACGAATCCGACGTGATCGCGCCTGAACCTGGCCAGCCGGTCATTGTCGTATCCGGTGATCCTTGTCGGCTCCTCGCCCTCGGTCTCGTATGTGATCGCGCCCATGCTCGGACGGTCCATGCCCGAGAGCGCGTACAGAAGCGTACTTTTTCCCGAGCCGGAGTTACCCATTATTACGGTAAAATCACCCGCGAAGATCTCCATATCCAGATTTTTGAGTACCTGCTGTTCGACATTACCCGTATTGAACGATTTACACAGGTCCTTCGTATATATAATCCTCTTTTTATCCGCTGTTGCGGTTTCCTTCTTTTCGGTTTCCATATGACACACTTCCTACTGCAAAGCCTTGACTTTCTGTCCGTCGGTAAGTTCGGCCATCTCATCCCATCCGACCGTCTCGCCGGCCTGAAGACCCTCGCGGATCTCAACCATGTCGTCGTTTCTGACTCCGGTTACAACCGGGCGCCTTATCGCTTTTCCGTCACTTATCACGAATACATAGTCTCCTTCATCGTCGGAGCATACCGCATCCGTGGGAACGAGCAGCGCGTAAGCGAGCATCGCAGTCTGTATATATGTCTTTGTCTCTATACCGAGTATTATCGAATCATCGGGATCATCTATCTCAAGTTCAACCCTGATACCGGGTGTTGCACCGTCCTCGCTCGTCTTCTTCTCTATCCTTGAAACATGGCACTTATAATCTTTGTTCTTGATATGTGCCGTTGCGCTCTGACCTTCTTCAATATTGATGATGTCATACTTATTGACGTTGCATACAACCGCGATATCCTCAAGTGACTGTATCTGGATGAGTTCCTGTCCGGCTGCAACATGACTTCCTTCCGACACGGAAAGCTTTGTGACGACTCCGTCAAAATCAGCTTTAATACCGGCAAGTGCCTCCTCGTAATCCTTAAGCTTTGACTCGTTGACAAGATCGTCCGCCGCTTTGACGGCATCAAGCTTCTCTTTTGCGCCTTTTGTCTGGAGATTCAGCTGCGTTGCGGCCTTCTGGCTCTCCATAACGGATTTCTTTTCCTTATATGATGCCATCAGGTAGTTCAGATAATCGAGTTCTTCCTTTTTCTGTATAATCTCCGGATCATACTGCTGGTCATATGAGTTTCTGGCGATCTCTTTCTGGATGTTGCCTCTGCACCTTTCCACTTCATACACATCATCATCCTCGTCGTCGATAACGCATCCCGCAAGGTCACCCTGAAGCTGTGCACCGCGTTCGCTCAGCTGCGACTGCCTGTCGGTAAGCGCCTGCTGCGTCAGCAGGATCACCGCTTCGGTCGTTGCGATCTGCTGCTCGAGCTCGCTTATCGAGTTCTTCGCCTCACCGTAGAGCCCGGCGACACGTCCGCCCGACTGCTTCGAGTCGTCATAACCGCCCTGATCCGCCGCAACATCAAGTTCCGTCAGTGTCTGGGCAAGTGTAAGGTCTTCGATATCATAAGAGATTAGAAGATCACCCTTTTTGACAAAATCACCTTCTTTGACATTTACGGTACCTATGCGGCCGCCGATTTTGGCAAAGTATGATTTTTCCGAAAGGCTCTCGACCTTTCCGTTAAGCTCAAGCTCACAGTCGAGCTGTCCTGTCTGAGCGGTCGCCGTTTTGATCGCCGTCCCGGCCGATGCCGTTACCGATACTCCGCCGACAGCCGCTGCTACTAAAATACATGTTCCGATCACCAGTTTTTTGTGTTTCATTAGTTTATACCTCGCTTCGTGCAATACTATACGACATATAATATAGTATGTCAAGATATATTGTATTAAAAATACATTAAAAAACGATTAATCAAAAAAGGCTGTATTTACGCGCATTTTCCGTTTATAATATTGAATTGTCAGGAGGGAGACGTCGAATGTATTACGCCAGTTTCGGAATACTGTCACTAATTCTTCATCTAATAATCAATCATGAAGTATTGAGGATCAAGAATACCGAAAATGTTCCCGCATATAAGATCAAATACAGGGAATTTCTGCTTTGTATCCTGTTTTACTACGTCACCGACATAATGTGGGGGTTCTTCAACGACCTGCGGATCGTTCTTCTCGCATACTGCGACACTCTTTTGTACTTCCTGTCACTCGCCCTTTCCGTACTCTTCTGGGTGCGTTATGTGGTCGAGTTCCTTGGCCGTAAAGGAAATCGCAGCCGCAACCTGATATACGTAGGATATGCCATATTTGGCTTTACGCTGCTCAATCTTATCGTAAACTTCTTCAATCCCGTAATATTTGATTTCACTGCAGCGGAAGGATATGTCCCGGGCTATGCAAGATACATCATATTCGTAGTTCTGTTCATTCTTCAGATGACGATGTCGATATATTCGATAATCGTCTCCTCAAATACCGATACCAAGAACAAAACACGCTATATGACAGTCAGCGCCTCAGGTTCCGTTATGGCGGTATTTATCATACTTCAGACAAAATATCCCTATCTTCCGTTCTATGCGATCGGAACGCTTGTCTCGACAAGTCTGATCCACGTGTTCGTCGAAGAGGATGAGAAGCTCGACATGGATCAGAAGCTTCGTAATGTTGAGAAGAATGCCGAAACCTCTCAGAAGAAGACGATCACGTTCGGCCAGATAGCGGAGAGTCTTGCTTCCAACTACGATGTCATTTATTACGTTAATATCAAAGACGGAAACTACGTCGGATACAGTTCCCGAAACATGTACGGGCAGCTTAAGACAGACAGATCCGGCAGTGAATTTTTCGAAGATATCAAAAAGAGCATCCCCAAGATCGTTCATCAGAAGGATGCCGGACGTGTTATTGAATTCATAAACAAAGATTACCTTCTCAGCGTACTTGAAGACAGGAAACAGGTTAATCTCAAATACCGTCTGATCGTCGATGGCAGACCCCAGCACACAAGAATATTCGTGCGAAAATCAAGCGATTCCGAGCACTTCATAATCGGTGTGGAAAATATCGATAATGAAGTAAGAAAAGAAAAAGAGCACCTCAAGGCTCTTAATACGGAAAAAGAACTGGCAAGACGCGACGAGCTGACCGGCATCAAGAACAAGACCGCATATTCGGAGCTCATGCAATCCGTACAGAGCAACATAGATAACGGCGTGGATTATCTTCCGTTTGCGATCGCCGTATGTGACGTCAACGACCTCAAAAAGATCAACGATACGTCAGGTCATAAGGCAGGCGACGAATATATCAGATCCGCCGCAAAGATGCTGTGCGACATATTCAGTCACAGCCCGGTATTCCGTATCGGCGGAGACGAATTCGCGGTATTTCTCCGCGGCGATGATTATAACGAAAGGGAAGATCTTATGGTCCGTCTTCACGAAGAGGTGATGGCGAACTTCTTAAACGAGAACGGTCCCGTCATCGCATCGGGTGTATCCGAGTTCAGGCCCGGTAAAGACACCGATGTCTCCGAAGTATTTGAACGCGCCGATAACATGATGTACGAAGACAAGCGTCAGTTAAAACTTCACGGTAATTGATCTAGCTTCGCTTTCTGACAGGCATCCAAAGTTCACATTGATAATCCTGTGCCGCGGTATCTTTATCGCGGTACTGTTTTGTTACATAATAATCGCCGCTAAGTTCGTATTCCCTGTTTCCCGGAAGCCATTCGTACCAGATGTATTTTTTGATATCGCGCGACGCCGTATTGAGCGGTCCTTCACAGGAAAACTTCGCCCATTCGGATGCGGGAACGTCCCATATCTCCATTCCTTCGCACAACTTGCCGCCCGTATACATCCCCGCGATCATAAAACGGCACCAGCCTTCCTTCGCATTTTTTCCGGTGAAAGCATCGTAATCCCCGATACGATTTTCATAGAGTGCATTTGTGAATCTGTCGGGATTCTCCGGCTTTGCTCCTCCCCGGAGCATTTCCTTATTCTTCTTCTCGAAATCGTCCATGATCTTCGGGACCTTTTTCAGATGCTCCTCAAACGGCATATCCCACGTCATGCCGATCAGCCTGAATGCGTCATGCTTTTCTATCCTGACTTCATACTCGGGGCCGCCTTTTATCTCCATTGTCACACGCATCGGAAGAAACGTGCTTGGGCCTTTTTCAAGTTTTCTTATCTGGGTCGGCGATGCATCATGAAATCTCCGGAAAGCCTTCGTAAAGCTTTCCGGAGTCTCGTATCCGTACCTTAAGCTTATGTCGATGATCCTGTCCTTTGTTCCGACAAGATCCATTGCCGCAAGATAGAGTCTGCGGTTTCTGACATACTCTCCGAGGGTCAGTCCGGTTACCATCTGAAAACCGCGCTGTAAGTACATTTCTGACATATTTACATGCGCGGCTGTCTCAGCGGGTCCCGAAACGGTCAATATGTTTTCTTCCATGTATCTGATACTTTCACGTATCGCTGTCATCCATTCCATATGGGATCAGTTCCTCATTATGTGATTTTCGGTACCGGCTTAATAACTCTCGGATGCGAAAGTCCACTCAAGCGGTATGGATTTGTACTTCATGATAAGATTTCCGTTGTCATTCTTCGTCACGGCGATCCTGTATTCATCGGGCTCCATTATATCCGATACAACGGCCGTAAGCGCATCATCGTAATATTCGTACTCTCCCGCGGCGCCTGCTGCCCCTATATGCCAGAATATCTTTCCGTCGGGCCGTATCGTAAGCTCGCTTCCGAATGCAAATATGTCGGGGAACGCTTTATCCAGGGTCTCCCTGTCATTATCGATTGACAGCTGCCATGTTCCGGTAAAGCCGTTATCCGTCTCTTCATGCGGCGCCGTCTCCTCAGCCGTTCCGGCAAATATATCTCCTTCCGATACCAAACCCGAAAGTATGATGACCACGGTTGCAAGGATTGCTGCGATCAGTGATTTTCTCTTCATTTCCGTACCTCCTGTATCGTCCGTCACAACTCTTTATGATCGGATTATACATAGTGATACGGAAGAAATCCTGTCACGAAGATAAAAGATATGTCAGCTTTCGTTTTCCGGAGAAGGTGTTTCGATCCTGATATTGGTCAGAGCACACTGATCGCCCGTAAGCGAGACATATACCTCAAACGGATTGTCAAGGATCGTCGTCGAAACGTTCAGGCCGATGCCAAGATTCTCTGTTGTCGTGACGATCTTATTGTCGTCTCTCCTGAACGATACCGTACAGTCGAAGCCTTCTTTGTTGGCGTCTTTCCACACATCCCAGCCTTTGAAATCGTCACCCATGTTCACGATCAGTTTGTTGTCGGCGATGCCCTCGGCCTCCCAGTTTTCCCCGTCAAGTCTTATGAGCGCATACTCCCTGTAATCCTCGCCCGACGGCTTCCTGTCCTTGGAGTAGAACAGATCGATATACGCCGTATGCCATATGAGACGGGCCGTCGGCAGGCTCATCGTATGGAATGTGATCTTCATTCCGTCCCTTACCGGGATACCCTCGGTCGAATCGGTCCTGTAACCGTCCATCTGAACATTCGGAATATCTCCCGCAGGTCCCTTGATATAACTGATCTCTTCGGCAATCCTCGGAATATAGTCAAGCGGAACGAACTCCTCCTCCGTGGCGATGCTGACATTGTAGATCCTGCAGTTGTCACCCGTAAGACCGATATACGCGTATCTTGCGCTGTCGGGAAGTGCGATCGTGACCTTGACCAGTTCTTTTCCGTCATCAATGCTGATCAGTATATGATCTTTGACCTTAACGGCTTCGATATAGTATCTGAGCTTTCCTTTTTTGCCACTTGCAAGTTGGGGATTTGAACTTGTCGTCTTCTCAACGGCGATCTTTCTGGCTTCCTCGCACTCATACAGTCCGTCAAACCGCACCGTACCGTATTCGAAATAGTTAAGATCTTCCACATCATGAGGATTGTCGTGGTATCTTCCGTCGAGCGAATCAAACAGTATCATCATCGGCAGGAAATCGTCCTTCCTGCTGCTTAGCGCTTCGCACTTCAGGCTGATCTTCTTGATCTGCGGTGCGGGACCCAAAAGGATTCCGTCCGATATGTCATCTCTGCATACTTCGCAGTTCAGTTCGGTCTTGCCGGCAAGTTCCTGAACACTGCCTTTCTCTTTCATATCGTATTCGGTATCAAGATCGATAAGATGCTGCATGATCTTTGCGAACTTGGGATCGAACTGTGTTCCCGCACCTTTAACGATCTCTTCACGGACACTCTGCTGCGGGATCGGATCCCTGTAGCTTCTCTTTGATGTCATTGCGTCATATGCATCCGCAACGGATATGATCCTTGCGATCTCGGGAATGTCCTCGCCTTTGAGCTTATCGGGATAACCTCTGCCGTCATATCTCTCATGATGATATCTTGCACCGATGATTAGGTCGGGATACTCGCTGACACTCTTTAGTATCTGCGAACCGAGTACCGGATGCTGTTTGATCGCCTCATACTCCTCATCCGTAAGCTTACCCTCTTTGTTGATGATGCTCTCCGAGATCCCGATCTTTCCGACATCATGCAGTAGTGCTATCTGGTATATCTCATCGCATTCCGCTTCGCTCTTCCCGTAATGCTCCGCTATCTTTCTCGAATACTCGGCAACTCGGGCCGAATGACCGTGTGTATACTCGTCCTTCGCATCGATCGCGTTTGCAAGAGCAGTTGCGGTCTGTTCGAACAGGCGGTGTATATTCTTGTCCTTTTCATCTCTTCGGAACAGACTGATCCAGAACGTGATAAGTGTATACACGATCCCGCTGACGATCAAAAGGCCCGCGATCGAATCGAAATAGTTCTG
>JAEEJD010000187.1 GCA_016281675.1 Lachnospiraceae bacterium | reverse complement strand
TGGGATCGGCAACGGCACATAACGCTTTTGCATGCGCCATCAATCCTCCGACGAACCATTTTGCCTCGTCCGTAGGCTCACCGTTTGCTCCCATGAAAACATTTCCTTTATCGTTCATGAGTTTAATGTTTATATGCATACCTGAGCCCGCAACATCCTGACGGGGCTTGGGCATGAACGTTGCGTACAGTCCGAACCTCTTTGCAACCGACCTTACCGCGAACTTGAACGTCTGGATGGAATCCGCCATGGCGAACGCATCCTCTTCCCTGAAATCTATCTCGTGCTGGGCAGGAGCATACTCATGATGCGAGCTTTCGATATCGAATCCCATATCCTCGAGCATCAGGACGATATCTCTTCTCGCATTCTCACCGAAGTCCGCAGGACCTACATCCATATACTCGGCAATCTCGTGACTGGTTGTGGTGGGCAGTCCGTTCTCATCGGTATGGAACAGGAAAAACTCGCATTCCGGATCGACGATCATCGAATAACCTTCGGCCTCCGCCTTTTCAACCGCCTGCTTTAATATATATCTTGAACTCTGTTTGAAAGGGGTTCCGTCCGCATTACAGACATCACACATTATCTTGGCAACCTTACCCTGCTGCGGTCTCCACGGAAGTATGGAAAAAGTATCAAGATCCGGGTACAGATAAAGCTTGTCATCCATATCATATACATTTCCGAATATGGCGCGGCCATAGAAAGAGTATCTGTTGGCAAATACCTTTTCCATCTGTCCCGCAGTCACGGCAACATTCTTGAGTCTGCCGAATATGTCGGTAAACTGGAGCCTTATGAACTCGACTCCCTCCTCCTCGATCATCGTTTGTATGTCTTCCTTGCGCATACACTGTCCTCCTGTTCTCTTATCCCATTGACCTTTCATCATAAAAAAGGCGTCATGATGCCCATTTCATGACGCCGTTGTCTTTATGAATTATAATGCATTATCCTTCGTGATACAAGAAACTTTTGCGATCAGGCCTGTTTCTTCTCCTGCATCTTGACCTGGATATCCGCTCCCATCAATTCCTCCTGTTTCCTGCGGCCCGCATGTTTCATTTCCTCCCAGATATTGTAGTTCTTCGGAGGCTGTCTGTCGGCCGAACGAGCCCTTGTGACGATGCCCCGTCTCTCGCTCTCGGCAATATACAGTGTCCTGGCCCCGGCTGATGTCCCGCCGAGTATCTTGCTGTAACTGTGGCCTTTATAATCCTCCGGGGATGCTCCGAATTCGTGAACGCAGTATTTCCCTTTGTCTCCTTTGCCGGTATACGGATTGGGGGTGGACCTGTCTTCCTTAAGATAGCCTGCGATCCATGCGGCATAATCATGATCTTTTTTCATGTTGTTCCAGCCTTCCTCGGAGATAAGGACTGTCTCTTCGTCATAAGGCCTGCTCTCGTGAAACGGGATTTTCTCAATGACTGCGCTTACCGCACTCCGATATTCGTTTACGGACATTGCCGCCGATCTTTGCTGCGTGATCCCTCCTGAATCAAGGAGATCCTTCCCCTCATGCACACGCTCTTTCTGTGCGTCTCTTTCACGCGGATTATCTTTATAGTATTCTTCCATGATGCTTTCGGAAGGCTCTTTAGCAAATGCGGTTTCATTCGACTTGCCGTAGGAAGTTTTGTAATTGCCGTATCCTCTGCCGTATCCCGAATAGCCGATCAAAGATCCGATCATATGATCCCTCCTTTACGCCCCTGAAAAAACAAGCGCATTTTTCAATCATTCCGTTGAAAAATGCGCTTTCCTTAGCTGATCCGAATCATTATATATATCGGCATGGATCGGGAAATTATTTAGTTATTCCCAGAACAGTTCATCAAGTGTCTTACCGAGTGCTTTGCATATGGCTATACACAGGTTGATAGTCGGATTGTAGTCACCCTTTTCTATGGCACTGATCGTCTGACGGGAGACACCGCATTTTACGGCCAGCTCTTCCTGGGACAGATCCATACCCGCTCGGGCGGCCTTGAGTTTGAGGTTCTTCATTGATCAGTCCTCACTTTCTTCGTCGATGACCTTTGCGGAATCGATCCTGTCCTTAATGAGAAGCTCCACAGCGATCGTAAACATCATTATCACACACAGAAGGTTTGATCCCGCATCGGTCATCACGCCGTCTTCGATAAAGTTTCCGCCCTTGATGCTGCCTATCACTCCGAGGAGATTACACAGTCCCGCAATTATGCATACGATCATGAATCTCTTCTTGTTCGTGTTAATGCCGTAATATGCGTCATTGAAAATACTGTAGGAAACCTGGACGATCACCCCGACGAATATGATGAAAAATCCTCTTGTGAACGCAGCCACCGGAAAGAATCCGGCTGTTTCGGCAACGATGACAGATGCGGTCGCTATCATCACCGCCCAGAATCCGTACATGTACGCTCTGCCTCTTGCGGCCTGCTGTCTCTCATCATATTTTGTGAGAAGCTTTTTATCCTTGTTCATGTATTTCAGAACAAATACACAACATACGAGGCCGATTATTATCCCCGTTGCAAGTCCTGCTGCTTTTCCGATATTGTATGAGTCCATAACTGTTACCTCTTTTCATAGATATTATTGTCTTGTTGTTTTTGCAGACCGATCCGTGCACCCGATCGTGCGCTGCAAGCATAATATATAACAGCTATGGAGTTTTGTCAAGTTTATTTTACTTTTTTCTTTTGTGGAATGATTATTGCATTTGAGAAATGAATTATTCAGACGTCCGTTTTCTCACTCCGACGACCACAAACCTGCCGTTTTTCACCTGATAACTGCATGTGGAAAGTGTAATGAACTCGTCGCCCCACTCGGCTTCAACTCCGGTATCGTATATGGCCCTATCCTTTATACTCGTTGCATAATAATCAAAATCCGCCTTATCCGACAGATCGGTATAGTAATAATATCTGAAACGTCCGTTGTCCTCGTCTTTTTCCTGACGGTATATATCCTCACCGCCGAAATCCCTTGTAAGATCAAGGTCTGCGAGGGTGAGTTCCTTCGGCTCGATCATCTCCACCGCAACACCCTCCTCTTCGGCCTTCTGCTCAATACCGGCTTCCTCTATCGCCTTATCCTTTTCTTCCCTGTCTTCCTCCGTCTCAAGTTCTTCCTCTTCTATCTGCGAGAAAAAGACTCCGTACAGTTCATATTCCTTCTCCTCGTAAAGAGTATCGAAATGTATGAACGGATGCCTCTTTCCGTAGCTTTCGTCCGCAAACTTCTGGAGTGATCCGAATCCGCTTCCGTCCTTCATGTTGTGACCGTAAACAAGAGTGTTGTTATAACCGTCCTCCCAGTCTACGGCAATAAAAAGCGTTCCGGTTGAATTGTCTTTTCCTTCTATGTCGCGATGAAGGAAATAATTCTGACTGCCGGGCGTATAAACGACCGGGACATCTATGACTGAATCATCAATCTTAAGCCACCCCGCAACATACGGATTTACCTTCAGAAGTTCATCATATTTAGGGAGCGGGATCTTCGGCTCGGGTTCACTCGGCGATTCGGGCAGAACAACATCCAATG
>JAEEJD010000023.1 GCA_016281675.1 Lachnospiraceae bacterium | reverse complement strand
CTTTTCGTTTTCGGTCTCATTCTTCTTCGCATCATCGTATGCCGCAAGAAGATCCGAGACGGCAGTCGGCGTCAGATAATCATCCGAGTCCAGGCAGAGGAAAAGAGGTGTTTCGCACATAGCCACGCCGGTGTTGTGAGCCCGCATCTTTCCGCCGTTTTCCCTGTACCTGTAGCGTATCGGAATAAGTCCTTCATCGATCCACTTTTTGACCTCGTCATCGGTCCCGTCGGTAGATCCGTCATCAACTATCAGCCATTCGAAATCTTTAGACGTCTGGACCGTTAAGCTCTTATATGCACGTGCGAGAAGTTCTCTTCTGTTGTATGTCGGAGTAAAAACGGTAAGCCTCATTTGAGCCTCCTGTAACTGAACCTGTGCTCGACACCGGTATAATCTACAAGCTCATGCTCGACCGGCTCGGCAAGGTCATATCTGAATACGATATGTGTCGGAGTCTGTCCTATCTCATACAGTCCGGCCTTTTTGACGAAAGCCGTCTGCGGATGGCCTTTTGTAAGGACAACGTACTGTGTATCAGTAGCGTCAAGTGCAGCGCAAAGTTCCTCCTCATCCACCCTCTGATTCCTGACAAGGAGCGCCAGAAGCACATTTTGAGGCCTGGTCTCGTCCTCAAGCATCTCATCCGTATATGAATAGTTCACGGCATATATGTAATCCTCCCTGTCAACACACAGGAGCATCTTCGGATCGTACTGGCGTATTTCCATATTGTATTCGTATTCGAAGAACGCCTTTGCATACTCCGTTTGTGAGTCTTCATGTATCATCTCCGATATCGTGATAAGTTCATCCGGTATCCTGTATATGTTCTGTGCGATTTTTATACCTTCTCCGTACACAAAGTTTCCGCCGAATATGAACATGGCCACCGTGAGAGCGACGATAAGAGCCCTCTGTTTTTTCAGGCCGTCATCGTATATGAGCGTTGTTGCGACATACGGGACGATAATTATGACCGGTGCGATCCAGAACAGCCTGTAATACTCGCTGTTAACGTCAAATATCTTATCGAGGACGAGCGGTGTTACCGGATTGAACACCGTGACAACGAGCATGACCGCCTGAGGTATGAAGAGCTGCCTGTCCTTTTTGCTCCCTTTTACGAGAATGAACAGGATCGCGATCAGGTACAGCGCAAAGAAGCCCGTCCCGGCCGTATACAGCCCCAGGCACTTGGCAAGATACCCTATTCCGTTTTCAAATACATTCACACCCTGCATATCTACCTCGGAAACGTATAGACAGCAAACCAGCCCTTAACGTAAAGCACATACACGAGCATCATCACAAGTTCGGGAAGAATACATACAAGTATCTTCGGCAGTATCTTCAGCCTCTTTTGAAGGATCGCATACGGTATAAAGAGTATGCAAACCTCGGCGGGGATCACCATATTGGCCGTTGAACTTACGGTGGCGGTCCCGAGGCAGACAACGAACAGTTTCAGGAACAGGCCTGTAGGTTTCTCTTCGTATACGGCCTGCATATACAGTATGAAGATCAGAAGCACGGAAACATTCCCCACGACCGATTTGCCCTCATACGTTCTTGTCAACAGGAAGTTGGACGTCGTGTAAATGCTTATGAACAGGAAGTTTACAAGCACCATCATCACATACATCGAAAATGCACGTCCGTGTTCCTTGAAGAATGACCTTGCAACATGAACGTACAAAATGTTCACTATGATCATAACGGCCGATGCCATGACCGTCTTTGTCACGACAAGTGCCGGAAGGGATGTAAGACTGCATATGACGGCGTCATTAACGTAATACGTTGAGAAAACGTAACGAAGTTCAAAATGATCGAGCCATGCACCGGTAAACGGGTCGTATACATTGATCATATTCGTGTCAACGTTGGTTGTTACGCCCGCAACGTAATATGCGGCATCGAGCGTGAAATTGTACGTTATCGCAACAAGTATGACCGATATTGCGATCACTGCGACAACGCCGGTCCAGAATAAGCGGTTCTGCCCGACCTCGGTTATGATCTCGGCGATCTTATCTTTCCATGCCTTCCTGAACAGTATCGCCGATACGACAGGAATGAGCGCGCACGGCACTACCCACAACCGGGCCAGAAGCGAAAGCGGCCTGTATGTGAGCATAACGGGCAGACAGACAAGTGCAAAGAGCGCGTAATACGCGAAAAATCCCACTGCGGCCGTAACGGCCAGAGATCCGATCTTTCCTTTCCTTACCGCGAAAAAGCTGCCGAATGCCAGATACAATATGAAATTGACAACAAGTAATAACGCTGCCTTTAAGATCATCTTCCTATTCCGTCAGTTCATCGGCACTGATCACAAACACCTTTTCGGCATCAACTGTTCCGTTTGAGGTAAGAGTGCGCATGGCACCCGCAGACTCCTCATCTTCCCCGTACACATACCATTTTGTGACCGAAGTTCCGTATTTTCCGATAAAATCCGCAAGGTCATCTGCATTGGCCGACGATCCGCCTCCTATAAACGAAAGAGTCCCGTCGCTTCCACGGAGCAGATACCCTTCCACCTTACCGTCCGCGCCGACGAACTCGTACATGGCGCATCTGCTGTTCATATCTTCCTGGAGGTTAAGCGTTGCCGCATACAGACTGTTTATCTTGCCGTTTAATACGACTATAGTCCCTATGAGCGCTGCGGCGAGCACACCGAGTGCTATCGCAAGATTCCTCGCATTTATTATCCTGTGATTTTTCATGTCCCATTCCTCCAACAGTTCGTCGTTTATTTCGTTTTCATCTGCCCGGACCTTATCCGGCAGAGCTTTCATGCATGCATTCAGGATCACCGAAGCCGTTCCCAAAAGACCGTGTATTATAAATACCCATGTTCCGGACCACGACAGAAGAAGCGTTGCCGGTATCAGGACCTGCGACTGATATCCGAACAGATTGAGAAGCGATACGGCAACGAACGATACAAACCTTTTATATCCGTCCGTCACCTCGAATATCACCGCAGCATAACAAACATAATAAAAAGTTATGAGCGTCGCCGGGAGCACACCGAATATGAGATTCAGCGGATGAACCCCCGTTATCCGAGATAAGAGCCCGACGATCAGCATCATCGGATCGGCGGTAAACATACGTCCGGAATCGAATACCTTTGCAGCGACTCTGACACCTTCGAGTACATGCGCATTTTCAAACGCATACGATACGGCTCCGTATACCTGCAGGGCTGTTATCAAAGCGCAAACGGCCGTCATCGCCGCGCTCTTTTGATCAAAGTGAGGCCAAAGAACTTTAAGACCGGAACCGGTACGCTTCTTCATAACGATTCCCGACACCGCTATGACGATAAGCGCGCAAAGCGCAACGATCGCCGTGACATTTGCCGGAAGATGCGCAGCCCCACCGATAAGACAGGCTGCCATCGCCGTCATGATAAGGATACATCCACCCGATGCTATCCGAAGCGGCAACGTGGATTCTCTTCTAAGCTTTGCCATGACTGTATCTGTCCACGAACCGAGCAGGAAAGACAATATAAAGAACAGGATAAATACCGCAATACTCATCATCAGGGATCTCTCACCTCCCTGTACAGGCGGCACCCTTCATTCTCAAGGACAAGTTCGTATCCGCACTTTGTGATCGGAATCTCGGGCCATATGTCGACCGGAAGCACAACATATTCGAAACCTTCACGGTGTGCTATGCCGGCTATCTTCTTCATATCCGGATGTATACCGTCAAGTTCGGTGCGGATCACACTCTCATCGGATCCCTTCAGAATATCCGATGACAGGACAAACCTTGACGAATATGCGGCAAAATACGGCGCCCTGTCATAAGGCACAAGCACGCGTGCATCTCCTTCGGGAATGCCGTTCATCGCATCGACAAGATATGCCGGTATGTGCATTTCGTTTTCCGCCTTCTCGCAAAGCTCTCCGGAGAACACCAGCTTACCCGATGAAGTAACGGCAAGGATCGACAGGCATGCGGCAAACAAAACGGCCGCCGCTTTCAAAACAGGTTTTGCGTATCCTGCGCCGGCCACCCTGTCGAAAACTTCCGAGACAGCCAGTCCGATCGTCGATAAAGGCGACATTACCGTAAACATGTTTCTGTAACGCCTTTTTTCGCGCAAGCATATCAGAAGGATGAAAAGTGAAGCCGCAACGAACAGCACGACTGCATTCCCCTCCCCGATAAAGCTCCTGAAAGCGGTATGAAGTTTATAAAAAAGTTCTCTTATCATGTATAAAATACCGTATCAGCAGCACGATCGCGAAGAAATATGCCATGATGTAAACCGGAAAATAGTATTTGAAATACGAGGCCGGAGCAAGCACGAACACTATGAACCAGTGCGCCATAAGGCCACCGGATACAAAGAACCCGAACCATTTCCTTCCAAAAAGGCAAATTAAGCACATAAGCGCGCAAAACAAGACCGGAATGAACAGATTGTACGAAAGTGATTTTACGATGCTGACCGCAAGGGCAGCGAGTGCCTTGATACCGAGGCCGGAATAATTAATGTGATAGGGCATTGCCGCATAACAAAAGGCGCCTATGCGGGTTCTTGCGAACACCCCGGGATTATTAACGAATATCCTCTTTACGGCCTGCGTGAACTCATAGTATTCGGTATACCCCGCATCCTCTCTTACTCCGAGGAATTCTTCCTTGTACAGTATGAGAACATCCTCGTAATTGATATCCTCGTAATGCTCGTTTATCTTCTCTATGGCATCGAGCGAGATATATCTGTCGACGATCTCAAGATCGGCCGCATTTGCCGTCGTATCAAGCCCGTTCCTGAACATGTTCGTTATCGTGTATGCGTAGAAGGGCTTCATCCTGTCGTTGGCGGCGCCCGAAAGATCGTCTCCCATACCGTTCTGGGGTATCGAGATCACAAACTGCACAGCCGCATATGCGATGATGATAACGGCAGCGGCCTTGACGTTTCTAAGCCTCGGGTACGCGATGAACATGAGGATCGGAACAAGCACAAGAAGGTATATACCTTCGGTCCTCCACTGCGTCAGTACCGCTCCCGACAGAAGAACGAACAGTATTCCCGATGTTGTTATATCCCTGTTTTCGAGCCTGTCAAACGAGAGCTTGCAAAACAGCGCCAGATATATGAGGAAGTATACCGGAAGCCTGTGTGCGCTCGTCGTGTAGGCGATCACCGGATAGAGAAGGAACAGCACATACATGAACATGCCGGCCTTTTTGCCGAAATACCTTTTTGAGCGCATCACACAGTATCCGACAACAAAGAATTCTATTATTACCTTCGTAAATATTGGGCCGTATTTGAAAGGGACAATCATCAGTGAAACGATATAGAAGTACACGGTCATGTAGTTAAACCATGTGTCGTGGATAAGCGCCGTTGCGTCGCTTAAGATCGAATACTCGTCATTTGTAACATAGCCCGAGGGAAGTTTGATCACAAGACATATCACCATGACCGGAAGATAGAGTGCGGCGCATTTTAATATTTCCACGAGTTCCTGCCGTTTCTCCCCTTTTGAGAATATGCACGTGAATATGAACCGAAACAGTGCATAGAGAACGAGAAGGGCAAGTATCTTACATACAGCGTAATCCGTAACGGCCGATGTATACCCGTTCTCCGTTGCCGCGGGAAAAGTAAATATCCTCTTATCGGTTATAAACGTTGCCGACGCCGTCAAAACGGCAAGAACTGCCGGTAAGATATATGTTTTTCTGTCCGCGGTCCGATCCAACGTTCATTCTCCCCTTGTTTTCGATGATAACGATCTGCCGTATTGCATTTAAAACCAATGATAAGTATACTATATTTTGTGGTTACAGGTAAAGAAGGGATAAGATATGAAAAAGATAATCGTGACCGGCAGCAACGGTCAGCTCGGGCGCGCCGTTAACGCACTTTGCGGCAATGGCGGCGAATATGAACTGATAAATACGGACTTCGGTGTTCCGGGCATTCGGGATATCGATATAACCGATCTGGACGGTGTTCTTGCGATATGCCGCGAGATCAGACCCTATGCGATAATAAACTGTGCGGCTCTCACGAACGTCGACGGATGTGAGGTGCAGGTGGACAGCGCATACCGCATCAACGCGCTCGGGCCGAAGAATCTTGCGATCGCTTCGCGCGAGACGGGTGCAAAGCTCGTTCATATATCGACCGACTATGTGTTTGCGGGCGATGCAAACACTCCGTATACCGAATTCGACACACCGGCTCCCAAAAGCATGTACGGCAGGACAAAGCTTGCGGGCGAGGACTTTGTAAAGCAGTTTGCCGAAGACTTCTTCATCATCCGTACCGCGTGGCTGTACGGTGACGGAAAGAACTTCGTTAAGACTATGCTCCGCCTGTCCGAGACTCATGATACCGTAAGTGTCGTCAACGACCAGGTCGGCTCGCCGACAAGTGCCGATGAACTCGCAAAGGCGATATTCTCGCTCATACCGACTGAGAATTACGGTATATTCCACGGGACGTGCGAAGGAGTCTGTTCATGGGCCGACTTTACAAAAGAGATATTCCGCCTTGCCGGAAAGAAGACAACGGTCAATCCGGTCACAAGTGAAGAGTACAAAGAGATGAACCCGGCTTCGGCCGACAGACCTCATTATTCGGTTCTTGAAAATTATATGCTAAAACTCACCGGTCTCTATACTTTTGCCGACTGGGAGAAAGCGATCGCGCTTTATCTGGCATAGTTTGAAAATACGCGTTTGGGCGAACAAAAAAGCTCCGTTCTCACGGAGCTTTTTGCTATACTCGTTTTATTCACCCAATCCGCTGTCCACGGCATTGATCAATGCCTGGAGCGCTTCCGACTCATCGTCGCCTTCACATACGAACTCTATTTCATCACCGCACTTT
>JAEEJD010000186.1 GCA_016281675.1 Lachnospiraceae bacterium | reverse complement strand
TGAACAACGGTTGGAGATGCCATGGGCGTATTGTACGTATCGGGAGAGAAGCCGACAGTCATTGTCGGAAGAGATCCCGGATGTGATCTGGTACTCGGCGGCTCTTTCGTATCGAGACGGCATCTGTACTTTCGCCGTGTGACTGCTGATGCGGCACTTGTTGAAGTTACGGGGACCAATGGAGCTGTTGTGGACCGGCTGAGAGTAAAAAGGGGATACAGGGGATATGTAAGGTCCGGAGACAGTGTTGTTATAGGCGATCAGAGGATCGTGTGGCTTGGGGCCGCTCCCCCGGGGAAAGAGAAGTTTATTCCTTTTGGGACAAAGCTTCCGGAGCCGGATACGACTCCGGTTGAGATCGAGGGACCGCCTCCGAGAAGAGTTCCGGAAAAGCCCTCAATAATGCTTGCGGCAGGACCGGCTCTTACAATGGCGATCCCGATACTGCTCGGAGCCGGCAGGAGCGTGGCCATACTGTCATCGGTGTTCGCAGCCGTGTGGGCTGTTGTAAACGTACTTGGGAGGGTCAGGAAACAGAAAACCGAAGAACTAAGACGAAGAAACACATATATGTCATATCTGTCCGGGTGCGAGAATACGATAAGGGACAGGCTTGCGGGGATAATAAAAGATCTTAACGAAATGTATCCCGAAGTGAGCGGTTGCCTTAAAGGAGGGGGAGTCCCGTTCATACCCGGAAGCGGTCGTAAGTTGTCGGAGGGTCATATCAGGGTCAGGATCGGAAAGGGCGCAATCCCAAGTCCTCTAGAGATCATAATCCCTAAGGAACGATTCGAAGGGATCGATGATTCGCTCAAGGAACTTCCCGCAAAACTGAAAGAAAAGTACGTGACCGTCCCGTCATCACCGTATCTCGTATCGATTCAAAAGGGATCCGTTTCGGTATTCGTTCTGAATAAGCCTAAGGATCCGGAAACGCTTTCGGCGTTCATACTGCAGATCGCAGTCTTACATTCTCCCGAAGATGTAAAGATACAAGTAAAAACGAATATAAATACCATGCGTTATTATAAATGGATCACGCTTCTTCCGCACTTTGAGAAATACCCGGGATCGTCACCCGGGCAAGAGGCCGAAACAGTGTTTATCACTGACGAGACAAGGAGCGCATGGGAGAAGGCATCGGCCGGAGCGTATGCGGTGCTCCTGTGCGAAAAAGAGGAGGAAGTACCCGGAGAAGCATTCCCCGTTCTTAACAGGGGAGTCAAAAACATCAGGTATGATACCGTTCCCGGGAAACTGTGTTATTCATTTGCATCGCAGATCGCCGGGATCAGGGAGGATAACGGTGAAAACTCGTCGGTTCCTTTGACTGTCCCGTTCGGCAAACTGTTTGATGCTGCGGCGGGGGATGATATCGAAAGGCAGTTGAGGGAAAAGGTAAGAAAGGCTTATGCGGAAAATGACATCACATCCGGGATTTTCGCACCGATCGGGATAGCGTCGGGTGGAAGGAAGACTGTTCTCGATATTCATGAAAGAGCCTCCGGACCACACGGTCTGATAGCGGGTACGACAGGAAGCGGCAAGAGCGAACTTCTGACAACAATGATATTGTCTTTTGCTCTAAGGTATCCGCCGGATAAACTGGCATTCTTTCTGATCGATTACAAAGGCGGAGGGATGTCCGGACTGTTTGCCGATCTTTGGCATCTTGTCGGCAGTATATCGAATCTGTCAAAGGCCGTATCAAAAAGGGCCATGATCTCTCTGAGGAGTGAGAACATCAGAAGACAGAGGATCTTTGCCGAATGCAAGGTTAACAACATAAACGATTACACAAAGCTGTATGATGCGGGAAAAGCATCCGAACCGCTTCCGCATATTCTTATCGTGATCGATGAGTTTGCGGAACTGAAAAAAGAAGAACCTGAATTCATGGACTGCCTGATAAGCGTATCGCAGATAGGAAGGAGTCTGGGGATGCATCTGATACTTGCAACGCAGAAGCCTTCGGGCGTTGTAGACGACAGGATACGAAGCAACTCGGCTTTCAGGATAGCTCTGCGGCTCCTGGACAGGTCGGATTCGACCGACATACTGGGGCGGCCCGATGCGGCGTCGATAAACGAATGCGGACGGGCATATCTTCAGTCCGGAAACGATGAAGCGCTTGAGTTCTTCCAAAGCGGATATGCCATGGGACCGGCCGAAGGTTATGAAAAGGACATACGAATATACAGGGATCTTCTGTGCGATGAGGAGATCACATGTGATGATCATCCTTCGGATGAGTACGAACATGAGAGGAGAACCTGGTATGAGATCGCGATGTCGGCCGCAATATCGGCTTCATCGGAACATATGCCTCGAAGACCGGCAAAACTGTGGCTTCCGGAACTTCCGGAGGTGATAACCGATGACAGGGCGTATGCGTGGTTTGATAATCCGTATGACCGTGTATACGAAAAGGCGGTATATGACCCGAATCGTAACAAAAACATGCTGATCATCGGCAGGAGCGGGAACGGAAAAAGCGAAATTGTACGTACTGTCCTGTGGAAGATGGATTGCGAACGGGAAGTGTATATTATTGACCGGCCGGGAGGAGCGATAAAGGATGCAGCGAATCATCCGTTTTGCGGGGGCTACGTCACTTATGACGACAAAGAGGACATGCTAAGGCTGCTCCTGTTTATCGAAGGAAGAGTAAATACGCTAAGAAGAGCGGGACCCGACAAGAGAGAGAATCTTCCGGTAACGGTGCTGGTCGTAGAGGATCAGGGAGAGATCAAAAGGATTCAGGATCCTGAAATTTGGGATGTGCTGGAGAGGATACTTCGCAACGCATCCGCTGTCGGAGTGTATGTGGTATCGACATACACGCAGCCTCCGGAATCAAGGATCGCAGCCCTTTACGACACGATTCTGTGCCTCGGCGATTGCGATACATATACGGCGGCTTCTCTTCTAAAGGTTTCAGCAAGGGACATTCCCGATATAGGCGACAGTCCCGGAAGAGGCATCGGATTGTCGCATGATCGCCCGCTTGAATTCCAGGCGGTCCTGACCGATCCGAAAGTACAGGCGCCTTATCCCGTCAGGGTAAGTGCCGCTCACTTTCCGCATGTGCCGAATAAGCCGGGTCTTGATGACCTTCTTGAAAGGATACGCTCGGAAGGATACACAGCGGATGATCTTATGCTTCCGATAGGATTCGAGTACAGGACCGGAAAAGTATACTCCGTTCCGCTCGATCGTACGGGCTGTGTCCTTATATGCGGCAGGCCGTACAGTGGCAGGCATACGCTGCTGTTTAACATTTCCGTTATCGCATCCGTTCTCGGAATCGGATGCATAAGGGCGGACGATCACGAAACACTGCTTGCGGTATGTGAAGAAAGAAACGATTTATGCATAATTACGGTCGAGAACTTAGAGGCGCTTTTGGAAAAGTTCTACTCTTCGGGATTTCGTAAAGAGGAGGAAGATAAACTGGCTGCACTTCTCGGTAACCGGATGCGATATGCCCGGGATGAAAGATTTCATCCCGTCATTATCGGGATATTAAATAACAGGGTTGAAAGTATTGTTGGGGGAGGGAAGATATTCGGATCGATGACCGAACATCCGTACGGGGTTACCCTGGGAGGGTGTCTTGATCAGAACAGAATATTGGACTATTCATACATGTCTTTTTCACAAATGCAAATGTCACTTCCGAGGCACAATGCGACAATTCTGAAATACGATGAAAATTGCTTTTCGGGGCGCGTGATCTTACCCGAAACCGTCAATGTGGATAACTCGCAAATTCAGTAAAACAGAGGTTTTATAACATATGATATCAATAGAATTGATCTTTCCGATACAGGATAAAAGACTGTGCGCAAGAGTCAGTGAATCGCTCTCGATAGGAGATTTTAAGAGAAAAATCCTGCCGGCTCTGGGGATAAAAAACGGATGTATTTTTATGCCCGAAACGAATAAAAACATAACCGATGAGATGACACTTTCGGAGGCAGGGATGCATTCGGGAAGCGGGGTGATAATCGAATATGAATGATCTGTCGATCGAATTTTGCCCGCTCGGGGAAAAGATAAAAGAGCTGTTCAAACTTTATATTGCTCTCTGCAAGGAGATAGAGAATACAGCCGAAAGCGTGCAAAAACTTGATATTTTCTGGGACGGAGATGCGAACTATGCGTATATCACCAGGATACAAAAAGATATGCTCGCAGCCGGAAAACTTCTTATGAGCATAAGGGAAACGATAATGCTCGCATCAAAAGCGTACGGATTATATAACGAAAACGAGAAGAGGATAAAACGGATGATAGGAGGTATGAGAAGTTGAACCGAAAAACAAGGAACGAGATCGAGATCGATTTTTCAAGAGCCATGGATCAGGCACAGGAACTTGAGTGCCTCGCCGCGGATCTGTCCAGGATCGCCAACAACGGAGTCGAGTCCGCCCTGCTTGTCCTGAAGAACAGCTGGAGAGGTGATACGGGTGAGTCAATGGAACTTGCCGGAAAGAGAACGATTACCGAAATGTTCAGTACTGCAGACGATCTTATCAGAGTCGCTTCAACGATAAGAAAGACAGCGGACATTGTGTATAAAGCAGAAAAAGGAGCCATGGAGTTAGTATATTGACCCGAATAGTCGTTAGTTATGTTAACAGAAAGGAGAAATAACAGATGTCATTCTATCAAGTCGACAGCAGACAGCTGAGGGGTAAAAAAGATGAACTGTTAAACCTGTGTCAGAGGTTCATGAAAGAAAAGGAAAATCTTTGTGCGGTTGAACTGTCACTCAGGTCCATGTGGGAGGGGGCCGCAAATGAGAGGTTTCATACGCAGTTTATGAAGAATGCCGGGCAGATGGATGCGTTTTATGAACTGGTGAACAGATATGTATCCGCAATAGAGAGGATAGCGGAAAGGTATGACAGGGCAGAAGAAAAGAATCTCGGGAGGGCGATGTAAATGGAAAACATTTTAAAAGTAACACCGGAAAAGCTTACGGAGACGGCTGCGGATTTTCAGAATACCGAAGCGGCCATAAGGACCATAACACAGGAGATGATCTCGGTAGTGGACAGCTTCAAACCGATATGGCAGGGTGAGGCGGCGACGGGATTTTCCGCAAGGTTTGCGTCTCTGTCGGATGATATGAATAAGCTTTATGCGCTGATAAGAAAGCATGCGGATGATCTTACGGAGATGGCCAACGAATACAGGCTTGCGGAAGACGAAAGCGGGAGCCTGGCACAGAGTCTGTCTGTGGAGGCGGTAGGTTGAGTATGCATGTATGCGGCCAGACACTTGTACTGATTGACAACGACGCAACGGTTTCCGAAGTCAATCAGAAACTCATGAAGATGACGCTCAAATATCTGTTTTACCATGCGCCGGAAAACAGGACGTTCTGTCTGTCCGCATATGAATATGATATATCGGCCGAAGAGACGTACACGGACGATATCAACGACCTTGTATGCGACGTGGACAGGCTTGAGTTTGCGGCAAAGGACTCCAATCTTTGCGATACCCTTACCGAGGTTGTGACAAGATGGAAAGATTCGGATTTCGCCTGCAGGGATATACTTGTGTTCACCGACGGCCTTGAGGGCGGTGCGCTGTCTCACGAAAAAGAGGAACTTTACTATCTTACCGAAAACAGTGAATATCCGATCTATGTAGTCATGCTCGATCAGGAGAACAATTCGCTTGAAAGGAAAGGTCTGTCGGCGGTTTCGGTTACGAGCGGCGGGAGATTTTTCGAAACGGAGTTTGCGGGAAGCGATGCGGAGGTTGACAGACAACTTTCCGAGATGATCACTTCGGCAATGGATGAGTATGCCGAAGTGCACTGGAAAAAGTACGAAACGGAAGATGAGGAAGGAACCGAAGAGGTTTCCGATGAGGCAGCCCAGGATGTAAGTACGGAAGAGATCGATGCGGAAGAATACATGACCGGAGGGGAGGATACCGAACAGGTCATATACGAATACGACAGGACTCAGGGGTTTTTCGAAAGCGGGAGGGCCATTGCGCTATCAAGCATACTTATTGCTGCGGGACTCTTGGCTGCTGTTCTCGGAAGCTTTGTGATCATGAAGAGGA
>JAEEJD010000185.1 GCA_016281675.1 Lachnospiraceae bacterium | reverse complement strand
TTCGTTGTGGGTGACAACCGTGAGGAGAGTATAGACTCACGTTACGAGGAAGTCGGAATAGTAACTTCCACAAGAATAACGGGTAAAATGTTTATGCGACTCCTGCCTTTGAGTAAGATAAAGTTTTTCTGATAGTCTTCGCGCAAACCACAATATATAGTGGTATCCGCAGGAGAAAATAACAATATATACGAAACGGACGATATTATTATGGCAGAAAGCATCAGTGATATCAAATCAAAATATAATAATTTGAAAGATGGCGATTTCGAAGGGTTTATCGCTGAGTATTCATCAGACGAACGGCAGGGTGTTATTCAACTTGTCAATAAAGCAACCGGTGTGATCGAAAAGCACAAGGCTGAGGTTGAAAGAACCGAACGCATGTTATCATTCGAGAAACAGTACAGTAGTTATTGTTATATATGCGGTATAGATGAAGTAGGAAGAGGTCCTCTTGCCGGCCCCGTTGTGGCAGGGGCAGTGATACTGCCTAAAGACGAGAAGATACTGTATCTTAATGATTCGAAACAGCTTTCAGCCGCAAAGCGTGACGAACTATATGATGTAATATACGAAAAAGCCGTTGCGGTTTCGATCGGAATGGTAGATCATAAGCGTATCGACGAGATCAACATTCTTCAGGCAACATATGAGGCAATGCGCGAGGCCATTATGAATCTGGCCGTAAAACCCGATATATTATTAAACGATGCTGTTACGATACCGCAGGTGGATATTCCTCAAGTCCCTATAATTAAAGGTGACGCTAAGAGTTGTTCCATTGCTGCGGCAAGCATTGTTGCAAAGGTTACAAGAGACCGTATAATGGAAGAGATGGACAGTGTTTATCCGGGATACGGATTTGCAGGCAATAAGGGATACGGATCCGCGGAACACATAAAGGCCATTAGGGAACTGGGGCCTTGCCCTATCCACAGAAGATCATTTATCGGCAATTTCGTTTGATCATGGTGACAGGATGCCTATTTCGATCGATAACAGCAGTATACTGAACAGCGATCATAACAGGGTTAATTACAACAGCGGGAGCGCATCGGCCGAATCGGTAAGAGGCAGTGTGACCGGTGCGTATCAGTCTGCGGGTCGCGGTCAGGTTGCAGCCGGAACCGTTATAACCGGTGAGATCGTTGAAAAAGACGGTAACGAAGTCACAATCCGTCTGAGCAATGATCAGACGATCAGTGCAAAACTTCAGGGAAACGCCAATATAGAAGAAGGAATGAGGATGACTTTTGAGGTTGCCAAAGGAGCAAACAATCAATTGTCGCTTCGTCCGCTATATTCCAATCTTGCAAACAACAACGCTGCAGTATCCGCCCTTAAAGCTGCGGGGCTTCCGGTCAATGATACCACTCTTGCGATGACGGACAGGATGATGCTTGAGAACATGCCCGTCAACAGAAACGCACTTACTTCGATGTTCAGAAATATTTCGGCACATCAGAACGTATCCCCCGAGTCGATCGTGCAGATGACAAAACTGAATATGCCCCTTACGGACAGTAATGTGATCCAGTTTGACAACTATCGCAATTTCGAGCATCAGATCACGCCCGATCTTCAAAACGCTGCAGACGGTATCGCCGATCTTTTCCGCGAAGCGGTGGATGCGGCAACGGGAACGGCGGATTCGGCCGCATCGTTCGGAAGTATCGATGCAAACCGGGTCATAACGGAAGTACTGGATCTGATTGATACTGACAGCCTGGAGACGATAAGCCCGGAGGAAACCTCTGTAACATCTTCCGCAGCGGATACGATTACAGCCGAGGCTTTGGATAAGACTGTCGTGACAACCGAAGCTGACAGTATGCCGGAGCAGGTTACTTTTGCACCAAACGGTGATCAGGCCGCTCAGACTGCACAATCCGTGATTAAGGATACGGTTGACGGGTTTATTTCCGGTATTAAGGAAATGTTTACTTCGGGAGCGGATTCGGGATCCGAAGCCGTAAATTCGGTATATAACGAGAATCTGTCCCTTACGCCGGCCGAGCAGCAGACACTGATGAGCAGTATAAACGATATACTGATACTGGCCGAGACGGCATCCGATATACGAGAGCCGCTCGATCCGTCACAGGTCATGGCTGCCGTCAAGGAACTCGTAAGCGAGTATCCTCCCGAGAATGTCAGAGTCATTGAGGCCGAACTTTCCGCTTATTCGGAAGAGACATCGGAGGCTGCGGATGAGGAGACACTCAACCGGGCGGCGCAGGACGATATTTCCGCTCTCAGACATCAGGACGGTACAGGTAATGCGGCGCAGACAACCGGAACGGATAATACGATACATGACGCCACACAGGCAATGGTTGATAAAGCCGTTGAAAATACGGCCGAAAGCGTCAGAGAGAAGATAACGGGGAAACTTAACGAGCTTCTTAAGTCCGACGGATTTACAAAACTTCTCAAGGACAGTGTCAAAGCCCAGATGTCCGTAAAACCCGAAGAGATAGCGGAAAAGGGCAAGATAGAGGAACTGTATCAGAAGATTCAAAGGACATCCGCCGGAATAACGAAACTGATGGAGACTATCGGAAGGAGTGAATCGAGCGTTGCTCAGTCTGCCGGAGCCTTATCGGATAACGTTAATTTTATGAACCAGCTTAACGAATTCGTCAATTACGTCCAGCTTCCGCTCAAAATGGCCGGTGAGGACGCAAACGGCGAGTTGTACGTATACACGAACAGGAAGAATCTGTCAAACAGCGACGGAAACTTTTCGGCACTCCTTCATCTCGACATGGAACATCTCGGTCCCATGGACGTATATGTCACCATGCGTGACTATACGAAAGTAAACACAAACTTTTATCTTCAGACCGAGGAACTGCTTGATTTTATCGAGGCGCATATAGATGAGCTTACGAAGAGGCTTACGGATAAAGGATACGATACAAGCATGAGGGTTTCGAAGAAGGAACCCGGTGCACCGATTACACCGATCACCGATGAGTTTACGAAGGAAGATATCAAAGAGGATGCAAAGGTCGTTGTCTCAAAGATGAGATTTGACGTCAGGGCTTGATATGGCAAAAGAAGACGAGAAAAAGATAAAACAGGCGGTCGCCATTGAATATAATCCCGAAGATATGGCCCCGAAGATCGTTGCCACCGGTCGCGGCAAGGTCGCGGAGCGAATAATCGAGCAGGCCAAAGAGAACGACGTGCCGATCCATGAGGATGCCAAGCTCGCAGGAACGCTGTCCAAACTTGATATCGGCGAGTATATTCCTCCGGAACTGTATGAAGTTGTCGCCGAGATACTTGTATTTGTCGATAACATGGAGAAGATCCGGAGCAAGCTCGGTAGATAACGGATGAACAAACGGAAAACGGGATCCAAATGGGAAGAAGAGGCCGCAAAGTTTCTGGCATCATGTGGCCTGAGGGTAAAAGAATGTAATTTCAGATGCCGTTTCGGCGAGATAGATATAGTGGCCACGGACGGCAACTGTTTTGTGTTTGTCGAAGTCAAATACAGAAAAACCGCTTCGTTCGGAAATCCCGAAGAAGCGGTGGGTTACGCTAAAGCAAAAACGATATCGAAAGTCGCCGATTATTACAGGCTGCGTCACAAGATTCCGGAAGATGCAATGATCAGATTTGATGTCGTCGCAATAGAAGGGGACAGTTTCAGGTGGTATAAGAATGCATTCCCCTATACGGTCTAGGCATTATCGTCAGCCAGGAATTCGGTCTCGAGTCTTCTGTTGTATCTTGTGAGGACTTCCTGTATCTTCTCTGTGTTCGTGTGCACTTTGGACATCGCTATATCGTGATTCATATAGTCGATGACCGTCGCAAGAAATCCGCTCATGTCTGCTTCTATGAAATACGGCCTTGAATTGATGACAGGGTCGTGATAAGCAAGATTGGTGCATATTATCTTTTCGAATACACACTCATCGTAAGCTTTATCAAACTGCTCGATACCTTCGGTGAACAGACCGAAAGTACAGCAGATATATACGCGCTTTGCGTTCATGGCTTTTAACTGCTTTGCGGTATCTATCATACTTCCGCCCGAACTGATCATATCGTCTATTATGATGACGTCTTTTCCGTCGATATTGTCGCCGAGGAATTCATGCGCAACGATCGGATTCTTGCCGTTGATGACTTTGGTGTAATCCCTTCTCTTGTAGAACATACCGGTGTTGACACCGAGTACTCCGGCAAAATATACGGCACGGTCAAGTGCACCCTCATCGGGACTGATGACAATAAGGTGATCTTTGTCTATGATCAGGTCTCTTTCGTAATGAATGAGAGACGATATGAACTCATAAGGCGGAGTGAAATTATCGAATCCGCATAAAGGCGTGGAATTCTGTACTTTGGGATCGTGCGCGTCAAACGTTATTACATCGTTAACTCCCATGTCGGCCAGTTCCGCAAGAGCCATTGCGCAATCGAGCGATTCGCGGAATGTACGTTTGTGCTGGCGCGATTCGTAAAGGAAAGGCATCACAACGGTTATCCTGTGGGCTTTTCCGCCGATCGCGGCGATTATCCTCTTAAGATCCATGTATATGTCATCGGGGGACATATAGTGAACGAAACCGTTAACTTTGAATGAAATGCTGTGATTGCATACATCCGTGATTATATATATATCCCTGCCTCGCGCGGTATCGTTCAGGATAGCTTTTCCTTCGCCGGTACCGAACCTGGGCCATTCACAGTCGATGATGTAAGATTCTTTTTCGTATTCGAAGAAAACGCTTGTGTCGCGATTCTTAAGGTTCTGGTGTTTACGAAATTCCGCAATGCGTTTGTCGACGGAATTTCCGAGATCCCTGCAGCTGTTGTGGACGATGAGTCCGAGAGGAGCCACGGGCCTTATGTCTTCGATTTCAATATGTTCAGCCATTATTGTATCCTGCCTTTTTATACTGATAGGTTAGAACAACAAATAGTTTATCAATAACCGTCGTTTTTTTCTACTGTCAATTTTGTCAAAATAATATATAATGTTATGAGCCGCTGCCCGAGGGCAGGCGAAAATCATAAGAAAGCGGGAATAACCCATGAATACAGTAAGAACAAGATTTGCACCGAGCCCCACAGGACGTATGCACGTGGGAAACCTTCGTACGGCGCTGTAT
Organism: Lachnospiraceae bacterium; assembly: GCA_016281675.1. The sequence continues at coordinate 768 of JAEEJD010000185.1, read as the reverse complement.
GCGTACCTTATCGCAAAGCATGAGAACGGAAAGTTTCTCCTGAGGATAGAAGATACCGACCAGGAAAGATATGTTGACGGTGCGGTTGACATAATATATAGAACTATGGAGAAAACAGGTCTTATTCACGATGAGGGACCCGATAAAGACGGCGGATGCGGACCGTATGTTCAGAGTGAGCGTCAGGCATCCGGTATATATCTGAAATATGCCAAGCAGCTTATTGACGAGGGAAAGGCATATTATTGTTTCTGTACGAAGGAAAGACTTGAGGGCCTGACAAGGACAGTGGGAGACAAGGAGATAAATGTCTACGACAAACACTGCCTGTCGCTCACACCTGAGGAGATACAGGCAAATCTTGATAAAGGAATGCCCTATGTAATCAGGCAGAACAATCCCCAGGAGGGTACGACCACTTTCCATGACGAGATATACGGTGACATCACGGTTGATAATGCCGAACTTGATGATATGATCCTGATCAAATCCGACGGCTATCCGACATACAATTTTGCCAATGTCATCGATGATCATCTTATGGGAATAACACATGTCGTAAGAGGAAACGAGTATCTTTCGTCAACGCCTAAGTATAACAGACTCTACGATGCATTCGGATGGGAGATCCCGGTGTACGTTCATTGCCCGCTCATAACGGATGAGGAACATAAAAAGCTTTCCAAGAGAAGCGGACATTCATCGTATGAGGATCTGATCGAAGCAGGCTTTGTATCGGAAGCGGTAGTTAACTTTGTTGCCCTTCTC
>JAEEJD010000001.1 GCA_016281675.1 Lachnospiraceae bacterium | reverse complement strand
CACTGGACTATCAGTCTTGCCCACTCGATACCGTGTCCCGGTGTTGCGCCAAAAGGCTTGAACTGATCATCGGGCTTGTCCCTGTTAAGGTACAGGCACGGCTTCCACTCGCTCGTAAAATGCTCGGGGATCCTCCAATGATTTTCACCTGCCCACTCGATGACGCGGTCTATTATACGGCCTGCGCGGACTCTGTATTTTTCATCGCAGGTAACATCCGCCGCCGCAAGAAACGCCTCTACCGAATGCATATTTGCGTTAAGCCCGCGGTACTCGGACAGGACCTTAAACTGCGTATCATACGTATCAGCCGAAAGCCCCTCCTTCTCATTCCAAAAAAAGCGGTCATACACATCAAGTGCATCCTCAAGAAGCTCCTGCGCTCCGGGCCTTTTGGCAAGAAGTGCCGAAGTTGCGGCAAGTATGACAAACGCATGTGCGTAGCACTGCTTTCCGGGTTCGATGCCGGAAGATGTTATTCCCGCATACCAGCCGCCGTTTGCATCGTCGTGCAGCTCCCCCGTAAGACCTCTTATCGCCGCATCAGCAAGCTTATCGCAACCGTTGATTCCCAAAAGAGCGCCTATGCTGTACACATGAGCCATTCGCGAGGTGATCCACGTCTGTCTTGGCCTGTCTGTAAGCGGTGCGGCGTCATCTCCGAGATAGTACGAAGATCCGCCCGGGGCGGGAAAGTTTTTTCCGAATCGCAGAAGATCTTTTGCCTGCGACATCAGAAACTCCATGTTTGATTTGGTATCGATCATGTATTTATCATTCATATTCTCACTCGATCCGTCATTAAAAAATTTAGGTCCGACACGTGTTCGCATCGGACCTAAAACATAACAGTTACTACTTAAGCAATGCCATACGATCAGGATCGTCCGCAAATACCTCTTTCTCGTTGTCCTTTGTTACGACTACGGGATCAAGCTCATAGATGGGAACTTCGATCTTGCCGTTGTCAGTCTTGACATCAGTAGAAGGCATTCCGTTTCCTGCCTGAAGTGAATTGATGATCTCAACAGTCTTGGCAACAAGATCCTTGGTGGGCTTTGCAACTGTGCAGTACTGCTTGCCCTGCCATACCCATTCAACTGACTCGTTCTCAGCATCAAGACCTGTTACTACAGGGTTGGGCTGTCCTGCATCTTCACATGATGTGATGATGGCTCTTGCGATACCGTCGTTGGGAGACAGAACACCGTCGATCTCCTTGTCTGAGTAGTTACCTGCAAGAAGTGAATCCATACGCTTCTGAGCCTTGGAATTGTCCCAGTCCTCTGTTGCACACTGCGTGAAATCTGTCTGTCCCGATACGATCACGATGTTGCCCGCATCGATCTCAGGCTGAAGAACCGACATAGCTCCCGTGAAGAAGTTGGGTGCATTCGGGTCAGCGGGGCCGCCGCCGAAAAGTTCTACATTGTAAGGAGCATCACCCTTTAATGCCTTAAGGCCGTCAAGAAGTGCCTGGCCCTGCATTACACCTGTACGTACGCTTCCGAACTGAACAACACCGTCAACCGCTTCCGTGTTCTCGATCAGTCTGTCGTAACCAATAACGTATACGCCTGCTGCCTTTGCCTTCTCAAGAACGCTGCCAAGCTGTGTTCCGTCGATAGGACCTACAACGATGACTTTTGCACCGTTTTCTATCATTGACTCGATCTGTTGCTGCTGCTGAGGAACCTTCTGGTCTGCAGCCTGAACGATGGGGTTGTAACCTGCAGCCGAAAGCTGCTCTGCGAACATTGTCTCAGCTTCTTTCCAGTTCTGTGTTCCGAGCCAGGGAAGTGAGATACCGATCGTTGCACCGGCTTCAAAGCCTGCTCCTGCTGCATCTGCTGATGTGTCTGCTGACGTATCCGCTGCCGCATCTGCTGTTTCTGTCTTTTCTTCAGTTGCTGCCGGAGCACTTGCCGGTGCTCCCTCACGTGATGATCCGCATGCCGTAAGTGCCGACATTGCAAGGACTGCTGAAAGAACCAGCGTCATAACTCTTTTCTTTTGCATAATAATCCTCCTAGATTTAAGCAATTGATGATAATACTTTTATTGGGACCGAACCGGCAGCGCTACCCGTTCGGGTACCTCACATTATTTGGACTTTGCCGAGCCGCGTCCGGATCTCTTGTTATAAACATCGAACGTGACCGCAAGAAGAAGCACGAGGCCTTTTATAACCTGAGTCTTATCCGCTCCGACTCCCATGAGCATCAGGCCGTTGTTAAGAACTGCCATGACCATACCACCGACCATTGTTGCAAGTATCGTTCCGACACCGCCTGATACCGCAGCTCCTCCGATGAATACCGATGCGATCGCATCCATCTCCCATGATGTTCCATCTGCGGGACCGGCTGCCGTTGATCTTCCCACAAAGAGAATACCGGCTACCGCTGACAGCATGGACATGTTCATCATGGTCAGGAAATATGTCTTGCTGACATTTACACCCGACAATGCTGCAGCGCTCTTGTTACCGCCTACAGCGTATACGTGGCGTCCGAACATGGTCTTCTGGGTGATGATATGGTACAGGATAACAAGTATCAGAAGGATCACGCCGGGGATCGGGAATGATGTTCCGACACGTCCCGAGCCGTACAGCCATGTAAAGTATCCGATCACTGCCGAGATGATGGCGATCCTTACAATGACAGTCCACAGCGGTGCTCTGTCACCCGAAAGGCTTGCCGACTGCCTGTACTTCTTCATTTCAAATACTATGAACACTATGATCCCGATCAGTCCGAGAAGGAGTGTTGAGTTGTTCATACCGGTAAATGCGGGACCCCACTCTGGAAGGTAACCTGCACCGAAAAATCTAAGTTCATCCGGAGCCGGAACAGAGATGGATCTTGATATCCAGATGACAGCTCCGCGAAACATCATCATGCTGCCAAGGGTAGTGATGAATCCGGGGATTCCGAGCTTTGCCAGGAAAAATCCGTTCCATGCGCCAGCAAGCGCTCCTATAACAAGTGCAACAAGAACCGCCACGTACCAGGGCATGTTAAGATCATGTGCCGCTTTGGCCATTACCATTCCGGCAAATCCCGCAACGCTTCCGACCGACAGATCGATCTGTCCTATGACTATTACCATGAGCATTCCGAGAGCCAGAACGAGAACGTATGCATTACCTGATAACAAGTTCTGGAAGTTGGATGATGTCAGCATCCTTCCGTCCGAGATGATGTTAAATACTATTATGAGTGCTGCGAGAGCCAGAACCATTGTGTACTGGCGCAGGTCTGCGCCGAGAATCTGTTTTATACGCTGCATTTTTTTATCCCTTTCTTCTGTGT
>JAEEJD010000022.1 GCA_016281675.1 Lachnospiraceae bacterium | reverse complement strand
TGTGCCCGTTCTCAAGCTCTACCTGGAACATGGTATTGGGAAGCTTTTCCACAACCGTTCCTTCAATTTCAATCACATCTGCTTTAGACATTTAATCCTCCCTATAAAAGCGTCAGTATTTCAGGTTCTCCGTCCGTTATAAGGACAGTGTTTTCATAGTGTGCCGAGTAAGATCCGTCCTCGGAAACGACCGTCCAGTCATCATCCAGGAAGCAGACAACATCGGTTCCCAGATTGATCATTGGTTCTATCGCCAGTGTCATTCCGGCCTTTAGTTTCGGGCCGCGTCTCCACTGTCTGTAATTCGGTATCTGCGGATCCTCATGCATCGCCGTTCCTATTCCGTGTCCGACGAGCGCTCTTACGATACCGTATCCGAACTGTGATACATAATCATCTATTGCATTCGATATGTCAAAAAGACGATTACCGGCTTTGGCATGCTTAATGCCTTCAAAGAAACTCTGCTTTGTCACCTCGATGAGCTTTTCATGCTCGGGAGCAATGTTTCCCACCGCATAAGTCCTAGCCGCATCAGAATGATATCCTTTATATATAAGTCCGGCATCTATCGAAATGATATCTCCGTCCTTTAATATCCGATCTTCCTTAGGTATCCCGTGAACAACCTCATCGTTTACCGAAGTACATATCGAAGCCGGATATCCGTTATAGTTAAGGAAATTTGAAACGCACCCGTAAGAAGCTATTATCTCGGCAGCGTGATCGTTTAGATCTTTGGTGCTGATGCCTGGGCGTATGTCCTTTTTGAGTTCCTCGTGCATCAATGCAAGCAGCCTGCACGATTCTCTCATCAGATCTATCTCTTTGGCTGTTTTTATGGTTATTGCCATATCCTATCCCAAAATACCGCAGATATCGCTAAACACAGCATTCATTTCCTTTGTTCCGTCAACGTTCTTAAGAACGCCTTCCTTCTCATAGTAATCTATGAGGGGCTGTGTCTGTTCGTGATATACGGAAAGTCTCTTCTGAACCGTCTCGGGCTTGTCATCGTCTCTTAATACGAGTGCTTCGCCGCAGTTATCGCAGATGCCTTCCTTTTTGGGCGGTACGTGCTCGATATGATATGTTGCACCGCACTTTAAGCACGCTCTTCTGCCGCCCATACGCTTTATTATGTTCTCATCCGGAACATCAACGTTGATCGCGTAATCGATCTTCTCGCCAAGCTTTGTAAGAGCATCCTTTAAAACATCAGCCTGAACGATGGTCCTCGGAAAACCGTCAAGAACATATCCGTTCCTGCAGTCATCCGCTGATACACGATCGAGCAGGATCTTAACAGTCAGTTCATCGGGAACGAGCATTCCCTTATCCATATATGTCTTGGCTTCCTGTCCGAGAGGCGTATTGTTCTTGATGTTTGCTCTGAATATATCACCTGTCGAAACATGCGGAATACCGTATTTTTCAGCTATCATGATGGCCTGTGTGCCTTTGCCTGCACCGGGGGCCCCTAACATTATTATCTTCATACTCTTCCTTTACCATAATCGGGAAAGCCCGTTTGATCGGACTTTCCCAACAGTAATACAATGATTATTTATCAGTCGTTAAGGAAACCTTTGTAGTTACGAACAAGCATCTGTGATTCAACCTGCTTGATCGTTTCAAGAATAACGCTGACAATGATTATGAGCGATGTTCCTCCGAATGATACCGATGCATCGAAGATACCGTTAAAGATGTAAGGGATCACACATACTATCGTGAGTCCTATGGCACCTATGAATACGATGTAGTTAAGTATCTTTGTGAGGTATTCGCTGGTGGGCTTACCGGGTCTTATTCCGGGAATAAATCCGCCCGACTTCTTCATGTTCTCCGCAACCTCCATCGGATTGAACGTGATCGATGTATAGAAGTAAGCAAAGAATACTACCAGTATGATATACAGGACCAATCCTATGGAATAAACCGGATCACTGGGTTTAACCCAGTTGCTTGAGCTTAAGCAGTTAAGCACTTTAGCCCAGAATCCCGAAGGATGAACATTGAAAAAGTTGCATATTACAACAGGCAATGTCATAAGGCTTGATGCGAAAATGACGGGAATAACGCCTGCCGTATTGATCTTTAAAGGAATGACCGAAGAGTTTCCTCCGACCATCTTTCTTCCCTGAACCTTCTTGGCATACTGGACAGGGATCTTGCGCACGCCGTCGCTCAATACGATAACGAGAACAACGATTGCAACTATGATGGCGATGATTATGATCGCCGCAACGATCCTGACCGCAACGGGTTTGTTGTCATCGGCCAGAACGAACTGTTTAAACAGTGACGCGATATCCGAAGGGATCCTGGAAATGATGTTGATGACCAAAACGATCGAAATACCATTTCCCACACCATGCTCCGTGATCTGTTCGCCTACCCACATAAGGAAAGCTGATCCTGCTGTAAGTGTAGCGATAACACTGATCATGTTAAGCGCATTGTCCTGTGTTAACATGCCCGAATTCTTAAATGCGATTGCCATTGCCGTAGACTCTATAAGAGCGAGACCTACAGTCACATAACGGGTGATCGAAGCGATCTTCTTACGACCGTCCTCGCCTTCCTTCTGCATCTCCTCAAGCTTGGGGATAGCAATTGTAAGCAACTGCATTATGATCGAAGACGTGATGTATGGTGTAATGTTAAGAGCAAGTATGGACATGTTCTCGAAAGAACCTCCGGTAAATGCTCCAAGGAATCCTGAAGTATCGGATGATCCGATCTTTGATTTAAACCACTCCGTAAACTGAGCTATATCTACTCCGGGCACGGGAAGCTGTGATCCGAAACGGATCACGAACAGCATGAACAGAGTAAATAATAATTTCATTCTGATCTCTTTGATCTTGAATGCATTCTTCAGGGTTGTAAGCATATTACATCACCTCTGTGCTTCCGCCGGCTTTCTCAATCTTCTCTACAGCTGATGCAGAAAATGCATTAGCCTTAACTGTAAGTTTCTTGGTTATGTCTCCGTATCCGAGGATCTTAACTCCATCCCTGGGATTCTTAACAAGACCTGATGCGATGAGTGCTTCGATATCTACCGTAGCGCCATCTTCAAACTTTTCCTCGAGTGCGGCAAGATTTATAGCAACGATCTCCTTGTGTGAAGGACACTTGAAGCCCTTCTTGGGGATACGTCTGTATAAAGGCATCTGACCACCTTCAAAACCGATTCTGGGAGCACCGGAACGAGCCT
>JAEEJD010000184.1 GCA_016281675.1 Lachnospiraceae bacterium | reverse complement strand
GTAAAACGTGTGCCAAGGAATACGGTGTGGACATCAATGATTCCCAGAATCTGACACTTGAGATGCTGCCTTATGAACTCGGTTCTCATGTATCTTCTTCCGGAACGGAAGAGTCTGCAAGCACAAATGAGGCGGAAGGATCGTTAAACGGAAACGAATCATCCAATAACAATTCTTCCAACAACAACTCATCCGAAGGATCCAAGAATGACTCGGGTTCCGAGAGCATAAACAGCAACGGATCGAATAGCAAAACGGAAAGCTCCGAGATAACATCAACGGGTTCGGAATCATCGGGAAACGGATCGGGAGACTCAAAGGATAAACAGAGCAGTCAGAACTCGCAGAACACTCAGACGTCACAGAAGGATTCATCAAAGAAGACGACAGTAAAGAACAGTTCCGGTGTTAAAGAACTGATGACTCAGAAGCAGAGAAGAAACAAATTCCTGTCAAAGAGCAATCCCAAAAGAGGTGCTAAACCCAAGACTTCATCAAGACCCGAAAGCGACGGTTACGAGTATGCCGATTTCGCAAAGTACAATTCATACAACTCGGACAACGGACTTGGAGGAACACCGATATATCTTGCGGGCAGGATAAAGGATATTCAGCCTGTAAAGGAAAACGGATCGATGTATTCACTCGCCGTAATGGTTGACGATACGGACGGATACCAGTGGTATATGAGATGCAATTGCAGCAAGAAAAACTTTGATTCTCTTAAGGTGGACCTTCTCGGTAAAGATGCAAGCATCTTCGGAACGTATGCAGGATATTCGGGAGTCACCAACCGTCCGATGATGGATATCTTGAGAGTTGTTGACAACGAAGGAAACGACATAGATATGTCAATATACAAATAAGACGCAAAGACGTACACGGGAGGCGCATCATGCACAGGCTGTATGCAAATGACGATATTTCGGTATTCTGGGATTCGGACAAATGCTTTCATGCAAAAAAGTGCGTGACAGGATGTCCGGAGGCATTTGATATAACGAGAAAGCCGTGGATCAATATTGACAATGCGCCTACCGCCAAAGTCTGGCAGGCGGTGTCGGAGTGTCCGTCCGGTGCTCTGACATGCACATACAATCATGACGTTACCGTAAAGTATGATGAAAACGGATGTTGCAGCACGGCATTTTGCGACGATAAATTAATCGGCAAATGCGAATATGAAGCAGCGTCCGACGGGTGGGTCATTTATCATACCGAAGTCGATCCCGAGTATGGCGGGAGAGGTATCGCCAAGAGACTCGTCTACGCCATAGTCGAGCAGGCGGACAGGAACGGGGTCAAAGTGATCCCGACATGTTCATATGCCCGTAAAGTTTTGAACGGGAATTGAAACGAACAGTTGACATGCACTAAGAAAGAGGAATGAATGCCAACAGATAAAAGGAGAAGGAAAAAGTGGATGATTGCTGCCACGATCGCTGTCGTGACGGCTTTTTGTTTTGTCGGATGTTTAGGCAAAGAAAAAGAGGAAGCAATTAACGAAGAGATCGCGGATCCCGTAACGGAGGAAGAATCTTCTTCTTATGACGAGCCTGCCGGTTACGATGAGGTATATGAAGAAGAGCCTGTTGAAGAAACCGCCGCTTCAGAAGAGGAAGATGACAGTTATGACAGCAGTCTTGCGGATAAGCATGTAAGAATACGACTCGACGGGAGCGGATCGGATGTGTTCGCTCTGTGGGGAACGGGAAGACCCGATTACAGATACGGTCCCTCTATAATGTATACGAATGACGGCGAAGTCGATGCGTGGTTTGCGTCACCCGGCGACGGTAAGAAGGAATATGACTGGATAACATACAGGCATTCCGAAGACGGCGGAAAGACCTGGGGAAAAGAGAAGGTTGTTTTGGCACCTACTCCGGGTACCGCTGATTTCAAGTCGGTATGCGATCCCGATGTATTTTATTATGACGGATATTACTATATGGGATATACCGCAACCGTTAACAAGGACGGCCTGTGTAACAACGTTTTTCTTGCACGTTCAGAAAATCCCGACGGACCCTATGAGAAGTGGACGGGTGAAGGATGGGGAGACATTCCCGTTCCGATCGTATATTTCAAAGGTGTGGATATCGGTTGGGGAGTAGGAGAACCGAGCTTTGTAGTGGTCGGTGACACTGTCTATGTTTACAATACACTGGATTCGTTCTCCGATAAGTACGGCTGGGTAAGGGCAACGGAAGTTCGTACCGCGGATATCACGGATCCGATGTGGCCGGCAAACCTTGAATATAAAGGTATTTCGATATACAGAAATGATGCCACGGATAAAACGAATTACACGTATGCGGATTCCGACTCATGGGATGTGGCTTATCTTGAGGAGAGTCACAAGTTCATTGCGCTTACAACGAACAGAAGATTTAAGGATGACAGTTGTCTTCTCTACTATGAATCGGACGACGGTATCAATTTCGAGCGTGTGTCGGAACTTAATACCGACGTTATCGCGGGATGTCATAACTGCGGTCTTATGTCCGACGGATCGGGTCATATAGGAAAGGACGATCCTAAGATCATCGGCTATGCGTATGCCGGTTCGGAAGGATCCAAATGGGGTGTCTGGGCTACAAGGTTCGCACCTATCGATATCGATTACACTGATGAGATCGACAGGGAAGAGGAAGGAGCCGGAAACCTTAAGCAGCCGATCAAGATAGATGAATCGCTTCTCGGAGGCGGCTCCATAATGCTTGTTACGGACCAGCTTTCCTATACGACATCTGTCGGAGATATTCCTGTGCCGATCAGATATTACGTGATGAGCGTTTTCAGGATTAAGAGCAGTATCAATGCGGATAAGATCAGATTCGAGAAATACGATCATGACATATTAAAGGTCAACGAGAATAACCAACTGATCCCGATACGTGAGGGAATGTCGATCGTAGGCATAGAATATGAAGGACTGCGCAGGGATATCTGTGTTAGGGTAATGCCCGAGGAATATGATGACATGGAGATAAGATATTTCTATCCCATGTGCAAAAGACTTGATATCAGCATGAATGAGCCGATAATCGTCAAGATCAGACCGATGGCCGTTTATAAAGATTACGATATAGAAGAACTGTCGGGCTATGAGATGAACGTACACAATCTGTATTTCAGATCATCGAACCCGTCTGTATGTACCGTCAAGAGAGACGGCACGATCACCGCAACAGGCCCCGGTGCGAGCGTTATCACGATACGCGGTGAGGATTGCAAGTACACCGTGGATGTCTATGTAAGTGAGTGATCACTCGGACGGGGGTTGTTCACCGCCGCCTGAATCACCGCCGCTGCCGGATTCGGACGAACCACCGCCTGAATCACCGCCGCTGCCGGATTCGGACGAACCGCCGCCTGAATCACCGCCGCTGCCGGATTCGGATGAACCGCCGCCTGAATCACCGCCGCTGCCGGATTCGGACGAACCGCCGCCTGAATCACCGCCGCCGCCGGATTCGGACGAACCACTGCCTGAATCACCACCGCTGCCGGAGTCGGCTGAGCCGTTGCCGGATTCCGAACCGCTGTTATTGTTTTCCTGTTTGTTTTTCTCTTCTTCAGCCTGACGTGCCGCTGCTTCGGCGGCAGCTTTAGCGGCAGCCTCCTGTTCACGTTTTATGCGTTCCGCTTCTTCTTTTTCTTTTCGTTTGCGCTCTTCCTCTTCTTTTTCCTTACGAGCTTCCTCTTCTTCTTTCTTCTTGCGCTCTTCTTCCTGCCTCTTTAACTCTTCGGGAGAAGGTGTAGCCTGTGTGGGCGC
>JAEEJD010000183.1 GCA_016281675.1 Lachnospiraceae bacterium | reverse complement strand
GCCGAGGCTGACAAGGTCGCGACGAACCTGACGATAGACGAGATGACGTATCTTGCAAAACTGCTTCTCGATCTTGATCTTGACGAGAACAAGATCGCATCGGTTCCGGGCGAGATGAAGCGGATAGAAGAAGGCGAGATAGAAGGTTACGAATATGAGATGGGATTCATCGTTGATGAGGACGCTCTCAAGCAGTTGATCATAGACAGATATTACGTTCCTATGGAAGAATGATATAAGGATCATAAGGGTTATTTCAAGAAGGAGAAAAACTATGAAAAAGATCAAAACACTGGTAGCACTTTGCGCGGTATTTGCAATGATGTTCTCCACTGTCGCAATGGCTGCACCAAGCCCCAGGGCAGGTTCCGTTACGGTAACGATCCCGGGAAGAGGCTCTTCGTCAGCGGCACAGATCAAGGTTCCCTCCGAGAAGGATATTAAAACGCTCGGGGACTTTATCTCGGCAAATGCGGCTGCATCCGGAATGTCGGCGAGCGTCAAGGGTACGATCGAGATCGTTGCTCCCGCAGACTATAAGGGAGGAGACGTGCCGGTAGTATTTGCGGCGGCAGGACTTCCCAACGGCGCAACGAATGTATTCGCGTATATAATCGGACCCAAGGGTAAGATCATAATCGTCCCCTGTACGGTTCGCAACGGATACATCGGATTTGTAGCACCCGCACTCGGCTCTGTTGCAATCGTTCAGCTCTCACCGGCAACACAGTCGGCAGCAAATGCGACAAACGCGGCAGCAACGGCTGCTCCCGCCAAGCTTCACTAGAAAGATGATAGATATTCACAGCCACGTCCTTCCGGGCGTGGATGACGGTGCGCGTGATACGGAGGAAGCGATAGATATGCTTCGTATCATGTATGATGAGGGGGTCACGGAGGCGATCCTGACCCCTCATTATCATCGCGGCCACATGCAAAAAGACATAGCTACCGTTAAGAGCCGATTTGATGAATTGTCATACAGGGCAAAGGAAGACGACAAGGCATCAAAAATAAAGCTTCACCTCGGATGTGAACTTTACTATTATCCGAGTGCGGTGGAGTGGCTCGAGGAAGGCAGGGTGTCATCCATGGCGGGATCCGATTATGTACTTCTGGAGTTCGGATATACCATGGAAAAACGTGCGATCGTCGAAGGGGTATCAAATGTTGTCAGAGCCGGCTATATTCCGATACTGGCGCACGTCGAGCGTTATGAGGGACTCGGCTTCAAAACAGCCAATATAAGAGAACTGATCGAATACGGTGCTTACATTCAGGTCAATTCCGAGGCTGTCGGACGGGGATTCGGAGCGAAGAAGTTCGTTCGAAAACTGTTTAAAGAAGACCTTGTTCATTTCGTTGCCACAGACGCCCATGACACAAAGGGGCGCAGACCGAGACTGAAAAAAGCGGCGCGATATGTACATAAACATTTCGGGGAGGAAGTGTGCAGGAGGATCTTTATCGAGAATCCTGCGAGGATATGTGATTAAGTAATAAGGGGTATCATATGGATCAAAATCATCGACCGGTAAATGACGATGGGGACGTCATCGAGATTGATATTCTCGAACTGTTCGGAGCAGTCTTACAGAAGATATGGGTGGTCATATTAAGTGCGCTTCTTCTTGGCGCGGCCACGTATCTTGTCTGTTCATTCCTGATCATTCCCAAGTACAGATCAACAACAAAGATCTATGTTATCAACAGGCAGAATTCGGATTCGCTGACTTATTCCGATCTTCAGACAGGAACTCAGCTGACGAAAGATTACCAGGAGCTTGTTACAAGTCGCCCCGTGCTTGAAGAGGTTAAGGCGGAGCTCGGACTGAACATAGAAAACGACAAGTTCAAGAAGACGATAACCGTATCCGTTCCGACTGATACGCGAATCGTTTCCATAACCGCCGAAGACACGGATCCTTACATGGCGCGCGCGATTGCCGACAGTGTCAGGAATTCGGCGGCGGAGCATATCGCGAACGTAATGAACACGGAAGCGGTCAATGTCGTTGAGGAGGCCAATCTCCCGACGGAGATATACAGCCCGAAGATCATCAGAAACACCGTTATCGGTGCTGTCCTCGGCGCTTTCATCGCCATTGTGTTCATTGTCATAATCTACATCATGGACGATACGATCAAGAACCCCGATGATGTCGAAAAATACCTGAATCTTTCGGTACTCGGAACCATACCCGTTCTTGATGAGGAACTCATCAGCAGTTCAGGCAAGGGAAAGAAGAAGAAAAAAGTTCCGACCCATTCGCACATCGTCATGACCGAGACTCTGTCCGATGCTTCAAAACTGATGAGGGAGGCGAAAGCTACGGAGTTTGCTGAACCGAAGGAGCCTCAGGAGGTCGAAAAAGATCTTGCGGATGAAGTATTTAGGGCGGCAAACAGCGATGTGGACCATAACAGAAGAGGGGTGAGAAGAAGTGAGTAACGAGCCTAACGACGGAAGAAATCTGATAACCATAAATAAGAAGATCACGCTTGATTTTCGCTTAAGCGAGGCTTATAAAACGCTTCGTACGAACATTGACTTCTGCGGTGACGATGTCAAGGTGATCGCATTCACGAGTTGCGCCCCCGGAGAAGGAAAATCATCCGTGTCGTTTAATCTTGCGATATCGATGATCGAGGCCGGAAAGAGGGTATTGTTCATTGACGCCGACATGCGTAAATCGGTGCTCAACGGAAGATATCAGATGTCGAAAACATCCGGAGGCCTGGCGCATTTTCTTGCGGGAAGAAAACCTCTTGAAGAATGTATATTCATGACAAATATCCCGAGACTGTTCCTGATACCCACAGGTGCCGTTCCGCCGAACCCTGCGGAACTTCTCGGTGTCAACCGCTTTAAGCATGCGATCGAAACACTTAGGGAGCAGTTCGACTATATCATAATCGATACCCCTCCTCTCGGCAGTGTTATCGACAGTGCGATCGTAGCCAAGCAGTGTGACGGTGTAGCCCTTGTCGTTCAAGCCAGAACGATCGGCAGAAACTTTGCGGAAAGGGTCATCGATCAGCTCAGAAAAGCCGAGTGCAACATCCTCGGTGTCGTGCTTAACAAGGTTGAGATCGGCGGCAAGTACTACGGTAAGTATTACGGAAGATACTACGGCACGTACTACGGGAATTATTACGGGAAATAAGTATGTACAAAAGATATCGTCAGGAGTGGACCAAACACCTTGATTTTATAATTATAGAAGAGATCAGCCTTCAGCTTGCATATCTGTTTGCGATGCTCGTAAGATTCGGAAGCCTTCAGTATTCCGAGGAGATGTACAAGGAACTTGCGCTTGTTCTTTTTATGATCGACTTTGTCGTCGTAATGTCTCTCAATTCCATGCATAACGTGTTAAAGCGCGGATACTTTACGGAATTGACACAGACGCTCAAGACGACCATCGCGGTGTTCGCACTTGCGGTAGTCTATATGTATGCGTTCAAGGTCAGCTCCGATTACTCCAGAATACTCCTGTTCCTGACGCTGATCTTTCATACCGTTCTTTCGTATGCCACAAGGATTTTGTGGAAGATAATACTCAAATATACTCATATCAATGACGGCAAGAAATACTCGATGCTTGCCGTTTTGGATCCCGGTATTGCTCAGTCCACGCTTTCCAAACTTACGGACAATAAGGGTGACACTTATACGGTTGCCGGTCTTGTGTTCACGGGTAACGATGATCGCACGGAAGTGTGCGGTGTGCCTGTTGTGTCCGACATAGAGCACGCATCGGAATTCGTGTGCAGGGAGTGGATCGACTGCGTTTATGTTGAATGTCAGAAAGTTACGCGTAAGATTGACAGGTTTATGGAAGACTGTCGTCAGATGACCGTAACCGTACATTTTGCCGCGCCGTCAGCGATACATATGAGTCCCGCTTCGTTCGGAAACAGGATAGCGGGAATAACCGTGCTGACATCAGCCGCAAGATATGCTACGCCTCTTGAGCATGCCCTGAAGCGTGCGATCGATATAATCGGAGGGATCGTAGGAAGCATTCTTGCCTGCATAATAATTGTTATCGTAGGTCCGATAATAAAGAAACAGTCACCGGGTCCCGTGATCTATTCGCAGGAGCGGATCGGGCGTAACGGTAAGAAGTTTAAGATGTACAAGATAAGATCGATGCACATGAATGCGGATGAGATCAAGTCGGAGCTTATGGAACAGAACCGGAACAAGGACGGTTTCATGTTCAAACTCGATCACGATCCGAGGATAATCGGGAATACCGTGGATGATGAAGGCAATGTACATAAGGGTATAGGAGATTTGATCAGAAGAAAGAGTCTTGACGAATTTCCCCAGTTTTTCAACGTGCTTCTCGGGCAGATGTCTCTTGTAGGAACACGTCCGCCTACAGTCGATGAATGGGAGAAGTACAAGTTCCATCATCGTGCAAGGCTTGCATGCAAGCCGGGTCTGACCGGGTTGTGGCAGACATCGGGAAGGTCACGCATAACCGATTTCGAAGAGGTCGTAAGACTGGATACGAAATACATAACCGAATGGACGCTTTCGATGGATATAAGACTGATATTAAAGACCGCGTGGATGGTAGTGCGCGGTGACGAAGGAGCTATGTGATGGATAAGAGGGATCCGCTTGAGTGGGAACTCATCAAAAGCGAGAATATAGTTAACGACGAATGGATACAGTTTCGAAGGTGCGCATACCGTTTTCCGGACGGCAGCATTTTCGAACCTTTTTATACATACAGTCGCAGGGATTATGTTGTTATAGTGGCGACAGATACGGAAGGAAACTATCTCTGTGTCAGACAGTTTAGACAGGGGATAGGGAGAGTCACGACCGAGTTTCCGGCCGGCGGGATCGAGAGGACCGACGGTAAGCAGTACGGAGCAAGGGACATGTCTGCCGAGGACGCTCTTGAAGCCGCAAAGCGTGAGCTGCGTGAAGAGACCGGATATGAATCCGATGAATGGACTCATCTTCAAAACCTTCCGTCAAATGCGACGATCGCGGATAATTATGCATATCTTTTCGTGGCGCGAAACTGCCGAAAAGTCTCCGGTCAGGATCTTGACGAGACGGAATTTCTGAACGTGCAGAGACACTCCGTTTCAGAACTGGAGGAGATGATCAAAAGCGGTGATTTTCCGCAGGCTATGCATGTGTGTGCCTATC
>JAEEJD010000182.1 GCA_016281675.1 Lachnospiraceae bacterium | reverse complement strand
GCTTTGCTCATGGATCACCTCGTCTGTCCGTTACCGTATACCTTGTACTTATATGATGTGAGCTCACAAAGACCCATGGGGCCCCTTGCATGAAGTTTCTGCGTACTGATACCTATCTCGGCACCGAAACCGAATTCGAAACCGTCGGTAAATCTCGTACTCGCATTGACGTATACACATGCACTGTCAACGCCGTTTAAGAACTTCTCGGCATTTACCGGATCTTTTGTGATTATCGCTTCCGAATGATGTGTCGTGTATTTGTTTACATGCGCTATTGCCTCATCTACACCCGAAACGATCTGAAGCGAGATGACGGGCCCGAGGAATTCCGTTGCATAGTCTTCTTCCGTGGCGCTCTTCATATCGGGCGCGGAACCGGGAGCCAACGTGAATGCGCGCTCTCCTGCCCTGATCTCGATATCTTTCGCTTTAAGACTTTTGCATATTGCGGGAATCGCCTCTTTTGCGATGTTCTCGTGTATCAGCAGAGATTCGCATGCATTGCACACACCCATTCTCTGAGTCTTTGCATTAAATATTATGTTAACCGCCATGTCGATATCCGCTGTCTCGTCAACGAATATATGACAGTTTCCGGTTCCGGTTTCTATCACGGGTATCGTCGCATTTTCCACGACAGACCTTATCAGACCGGCGCCTCCGCGGGGTATAAGAAGGTCTATATACTTGTCCAGCTTCATCATCCTGCCGGCCACTTCCCTGGAAGTGTCTGTCACGAGCTGTATTGCATCCGGTGTTATGTTAACCGATTCGAGTGCATCCCTTATCACCTTTACGATCGCCGTATTGGAATATATCGCATCGCTTCCTCCGCGAAGGATAACGGCATTTCCCGTCTTGAAGCAAAGCGAGAATGCATCCGATGTCACGTTAGGACGCGACTCGTATATAATACCGATCACTCCCATGGGGACTCTGACCTTTTGTATCCGAAGTCCGTTCGGACGTGTTGTCTCGCTTAAAACTTCCCCGACAGGATCCGGCAGTTCGCATACGCTCCTGACTCCGAGTGCTATGTCGCTCACACGCTTTTCGTCAAGTTTCAGGCGGTCGAGCATAGCATCGGATGTACCGCGTTCACGGGCATATTCCAGATCCTTGGCGTTTTCTTCGATAATGATCTTACTGTTTTTCTCAAGCGCATCCGCAACTGCAAGAAGGCCTTCATTCTTTTTCGAGGTCGAAAGAGTCTGAAGGCTGAAAGCTGCATCTTTTGCAAGTATTCCGGCATTTACCAGATCAAATCCCATCGTCTGTCTCCTTATGAACGAGCTCCTTCGGAAGGTATTTTTCAAGCATATTGCATATCGACTGTTCGGTTATCGGCTTTGCGATAAAGTCCGTAAATCCCTGCTTCAAATAGAAATCCTTTGCATCGCTTATCGCGTTTGCAGTCAGCATAATGACAGGCGTGCCGATACATTTGTGATCCATCATCTGCATCTTGTGAAGAGTCTCCACACCATCCATTCCGGGCATCCTGTGATCGAGGAATATGACGTCGTAGTGTTCCCGGTTCACGTGATCCAGACACTCGTCGCCGCTTATTCCGGTAGTTATCTGTGCCTGCGTATCGCGAAGAAGCGCTTTTGCAACTATAAGGTTTGTCTTACTGTCATCAATGATGAGTACCCTTGCATCGGGTGCTTCGAATCCGACCGCAACGCGCTGTCTGACAACGGGCTGATGCTCCAGTTCGCCTATAGTCTCACCTTTGCTTCTGACGAACTGAGGGATGATAACCGTGAATACGGAACCTTTTCCGTACTCCGAATATACCTTTATCTCGCCGCCCATAAGGTCAACGAGGCTCTTCGTGATGTTCATTCCGAGACCCGTTCCTTCGACCGAACGATTCAGTCTCTCGTCGAGTCTGACGAACATCTCGAATATCTTATCCACTTCGTCTTTCCTGATACCGATACCCGTATCCTCTACCGAGAAAATCAGATTGCCCTTTTCCGTGGTCATCTTCTCGAATCTCGCACGCAGAGTCACGCTTCCCTCTCGGGTGTATTTGAACGCATTTGTCAGGATGTTCGTCGCTATCTGGCGAAGCCTTACCTGATCACCGTAAAGAGTAAGCGGGATATCCTTTGCTATATCCGTTATGAACTTAAGCTTCTTCTCGACACTCTTATGCTCGAATACCATTACGATATCCCTGAAGAAATCATCCACGCGATATTCGGCATTTGCGAGAGTCACTTTACCGGACTCTATCTTGGAGAAATCAAGTATGCCGTTTATAAGGTCAAGCAGCTGGTCAGCGGCATTTTGTATGTTGTCCGCATATTCGAGAAGCTTCGGATCGTCATAATCTCTCAGAATGACTTCGCTCATTCCCTGGACTACATTGATCGGGGTACGTATCTCGTGGGATACGTTTGCAAGGAACGCGGATTTGGCCTGGTTCGCGGAATCCGCCGCGATACGAAGTTCATCCATCTTCTGTATCTGTTTCTTGGAATCCGTTATATCAAAGAATATGATCGAGTAACCGATGAAGTTCGATTCGATACCCTGTCTTGCATACAGATCATTGATGTGGAACTTGTAGAATCTTCCGTCGATCTCTACCTCATCGTTATCCTTCTTATCGAACAGATTATAGAATTCCTTACTTCCGACAAGTTCACCGTAAGGTGTCCTTGCAAGTTCGGGGAAAAGAGTTATCGCGGCACGGTTTGCTTCCTGGAATCCTTTCCTGTAATCAAGTACGACGATCGCATCGTCAAGATCCATAAGAATATTCTCATGGGCAGTCTCAACGACATCGAATACACGTCTGAATATCAGGTTGGCACAGAATATCAGTATTCCTACCGCGCCTCCGATCGGAGCGGGATCGTATCCGTCGATCATGTTGCAGACACCCACTATGTAAAAGAGAAGCGGCACCGCATTACTGAATATGAGGAACCTGTAATTCCGCTTCATGTTCGGATCCGTTGTCCTTATCGCGAACACAGAAGAAACAACAAGTCCCGCGATGATCTCGGAATAGATCGTCACCATGAATACGATATACAGAAAACCTTTTTGAAGCACAACGTGGGGGAACACACCCGTGGACACGAATGATACGCCCGAATAGTAGAAAGGAACATACTCATAACACCAGACGCACGTGAGTACGAGGACATCGATCACGAGTACCGTATATTTGAGCCAGTTTACAAATGCGACCCTGCAGTACCTGAACACGAACAGCATCGACATCGTTGCGATAAACGCCGTTCCGATGTATTCAAGCCTGATGGCGATCATGACCTCGTCGAGGTTCCGGCTTCGCATCTCCAGAAGATATCCCGCATTCTGTACAAAAGCACACAGACATCCGACGAGAATAAGCTTCGTGACTTCCGTACCCTTCTGCATCAGGAGTACGGCAACACATATGAAGCTGAATGCGACCGCTATGATCTGTAGAGTCAGTAATAAAGTGTACATATTAATATCTGCAGGTCCCTTTTCCCTGTCCCGACCCAAACATAAGCCGGGTTCTGTACGGTAAATACCGTGACGATCATCTATCTAGGATCGGCGTTACCGCCGACCTCAAGCGACCTACCCGAAGCACGGCGGGCAACCGTATCGCTTCTTCTTGGTCTTGCTTCGGATGGGGTTTACAATGCCCCGCGTGTTACCACCCGGGCGGTAGTCTCTTACACTGCCATTTCACCCTTACCTGCAAGTGCAGGCGGTATACTTTCTGTTGCACTTTCCTTAGAGTTGCCTCCACCGGACGTTATCCGGCATCCTGCCCTGTGAAGCCCGGACTTTCCTCTGTATTTCAAGCGATCGTCTGTTTGACTCGGGACAGGAAAAAGGGTTCCCGCTTTATCCTTATACGTTAAATATCGATCCGCCGACGAACTCCCTGATGAGTGAATTGTTCGGCAGTCCTTCGCTCGTCACGCCGAGGAAATAATCGAGGAACTTAAGAAGTCTCTTTGCTTCGTAATACTGAGGATCTTCCTTGCTTATACCAAACAGTAAGGGCTCGGCATAAAGCTTTAACACCGACAGTTCATATATGAGAGCCGAATTGAATACGGCATCCGCGCTTTCCTGGAACGGGAATATGTACTTCTCCTCACCGCGGCGTACGCTGTGCCACATATTGAGCGTTCCCGAAGCGGAAGTTCCCCTTGTTCTGTTATCGCGGACCATCCTTCGAAGAAGCCTCACATCTGTAGTCGCTATCCTGTTATGTTCATCGACATTGAGTGCCGTGAGCGCCGAAATATATATCTTGTACTTACTCTCAGCCGGGAGCGCATAAGACATTTTCTCATTGAGTCCGTGAATACCTTCGATAACGAGTATCTCGTTCTCTCCGAGTCTCATGTAATTGCCTTTGTATTCACGCTGTCCGGTCTTGAAATTAAAGGTCGGGATCTCAACCGTCTCTCCCGACAGAAGATTCAGCATATCCTTGTTGAACTGCTCTACATCTATCGCCTCGAGACATTCGAAATCGTAATCGCCGTTTTCATCCTTGGGCGTATCTTCCCTGTTTTTGAAGTAATTGTCCAAGGCGATCGGATGCGGACGAAGGCCCAATGCACGAAGCTGTATAGACAGCCTGTATGAGAACGAAGTCTTACCCGACGAGGAAGGACCGGCGATCATTATGAACTTCCTGCCGCCTTTTGTCGCAATATCCTTGGCGATCTCCGCGATCCTGCTCTCCATGTATGCTTCCTGAAGAAGGATAACGTCCTCGACACCTTCGTTACATATCATCTCATTAAGGTCACCGACATCTTCTATTCCGATGCTTGCTCCCCAGTCGCTCGTCTCCTGAAGCGTCTTCTGAAGCTTAGGTGAATCGGTCTGTTCGGGAACCACATTCGGCGAATGCCTTGAAGGCAGCTGAAGGATCAGTCCCTCATCATACGAGAACAGATCGTAGTGTGTAATATATCCGGTTGAAGGAACCATGTATCCGTAGTAGTAATCCCTGTAATCACCGATCGAATACACGTTGACCTTCGACGCACGCCTGAACTTGAACAGCTTGACCTTGTCTTCCATTCCCGCTTCCGCGAAGATCCGACGCGCCTCCTCTACGGAATATGACGTCTTCCAGATGGGAATGTTCTGTGAGATCAGCTCATCCATTCTTGCATGAACGCTTCTGACAAACTGCTCCGTGATCTCCTGATCTATTATCTTGCACAGAAGTCCCCTGCCCACGGTATACATCGCGACCAGGTGATTTTTATTATCGGATCCTATAACGTCATGAACGGCCTTGACGAGAAGGAACGTTGCACTCCTTCTGTATGTCTCCATCCCGATCTTCTCGGCGATCGTGATGAACTCAAGCGTACAGTCATTCGACAGTATCTTGTGAAGTTCACGAAGCCTTCCGTTAGCGGAGACAAGAACGATCTTCGCGTCGTAATCTTTCTGATGATCCTTCGCGATCTGTTCGTACGTCGTACCCGCTTCGTACTCGTAGTCTTTGTTTTGGATTGTAACCGTAACCTTTCGCATTTTACCCCTCCCGGTATTTCTTTTTTCAGATCAGCGTTCTAATATCCTCAAACAGCCCCGGTTCCGAAACGAGCCGGAGTGCATCGGCATTAAGCGCCAGATCGTATTTTACTTCCTCCATCCGCACAAACACATGCGGTATGTCCTCATTCTCGGCGAGTTCCTTCAACAGATTGGAGCAGTACTCTTTCTCCATCAGCAGAAACTCATGCAGCACGGGATTTTCTTCCCGAAGAAGTATCTTGCCGTACCTGAAGTATATCTCCTTGTCCCAGTTCATCTGCCCCGGAACAGCCTTTATCAGCGGATAGAATTTGTCATCGTCGCAAACCATATTCTCGCTGATGATCCTGAATCCGTTGTCCTGCAGGTAATGTCGAAGAAGTGCCACATCCGACTGGGGCTCCATTATTATCTCCGACACCTCGCGAAGAACATCCTCGCCTTCGGACAGTATCCTGATCATAAGCTTTCCGCCCATCCCGGCCATAACGATCGATCTGACCTCACCGGGCGTAATGGCAGACAGCCCGTCTCCCTGCCTTACATCGATATTCTCCGACAGCTCGGCATCCCCTATGTTCTCCTTTGCCCTTTCGATGGGACCCGCATTGATGTCGCAGGCGATCACATACGGACTGATATTCTCCTGAGTAAGCCAGATCGGAAGATAGGCATGGTCGCAGCCGATATCGGCAACCGGCAATCCCGGCGTTATCATTTTTGCAACGGCTTTGAGCCTGTCCGACAAATGTGCCATTTAGTCCAGATAATCCTTGAGCTTCTTGGAGCGTGACGGATGACGAAGCTTACGAAGTGCCTTTGCTTCGATCTGTCTGATACGCTCACGCGTTACCTTGAATTCCTTACCGACTTCCTCAAGCGTACGTGCCCTTCCGTCATCAAGACCGAATCTTAAGCGAAGCACCTTCTGCTCTCTGTCCGTAAGTGTTTCGAGAACTTCCACAAGCTGCTCTTTAAGAAGCGTAAACGCAGCAGCTTCGGCGGGAACGGGAACGTTGTCATCCTGGATAAAATCACCCAGATGGCTGTCTTCCTCCTCACCTATAGGTGTCTCGAGCGACACGGGTTCCTGGGAAATCTTGAGTATCTCACGTACACGCTCAACGGGAAGGTTCATCTCAGCAGCGATCTCCTCGGGGGTCGGTTCACGGCCGAGTTCCTGAAGGAGCTGTCTCGATACCCTGATGAGCTTGTTTATCGTCTCAACCATATGAACGGGGATTCTGATCGTTCTTGCCTGATCGGCAATGGCTCTCGTAATGGCCTGACGGATCCACCATGTTGCATATGTACTGAACTTGTAACCTTTTGTGTAGTCAAACTTTTCAACGGCCTTGATAAGTCCGAGATTGCCTTCCTGGATCAGATCGAGGAAGAGCATTCCGCGTCCGACATATCTCTTTGCGATCGATACGACAAGACGAAGGTTCGCTTCGGCAAGTCTCTTCTTAGCTTCCTCGTCGCCGTCTTCCATACGTTTTGCAAGCTCGATCTCCTCTTCGGCCGACAGCAGAGGAACCTTACCGATCTCCTTTAAATACATCCTGACCGGATCCTCTATCGATACACCGTCCGGAACCGACAGATCGATATTCTCGACATCGACCTCGTCCTCTTCCGACAGGTCTATCTCTTCTTCGGGGATGTCTTCCTCTTCCTCTTCGACTATTCGCAGAAGATCGATACCGTTCTGCTCCATGAACTCGTATATACGATCGAAATTATCGTCGTCAAGTTCATACTCGCTGAAGAAATCCGCGATCTCTCCGGGCTCGAGCACGTTCTTTTTCTTCTTTGCAAAAGCTTTGAGTTCTAAGAGACGCTCCTCAAATTTTTTCTGCATTTCGTCTTCCATGTTTCTCATTCTCCCTTATCCTGATATATTTTTATATTTGTCTGCTGCAGTTCGTCAAGCTCCCTGCGAAGTCTTATTATCGTTTCAAAATCGTTGTCTATGCGGTCTTCTCTTGTCATCGAGAGTCTCTTTATGTTGAGCATCAGATCCTTGAGTGCGCTCTCTTTGGCCTGTTCGCTGTCAAGAGTCCCCATGTTCTGATGGAACGCTTCCGCTATCTGCCGTTGTTCTTCCTCGTCGGTGAACATACTTATTATATCGGCCGGATTCGGAGTCCCTTCATCGAGCTGGGTAAACAGTATCGATGCAACCTTACGGTATAGCGGGTCCGCAAAATCATCCGCGGTGATGAACCGTCTGACGGCTCCGTAAATTTCCGGTGCCTCACATATCCATGAGAGGAGGCGTCCCTGCACGAGTCGCGCCGCATCCGAAACACCGCCCTGATCTCCTCTTGTCGGGAGCGGTTTCGGGCTGATCCTGATATTGTCTCCGGCGATCGCCTGCTTCTTGATGACTTTATTCAGCGATTCCGATGCAACATCGTATTTGTAAGCGATCTGTCCCGCATAAGCGTCGCGTTCTACCGGATCGTCGAATCTCAGAAGTCTTGTTGCAACATCGGTCATGAAGCGGCTCTTTCCCGACGGATCCTTAAGGTCATACTCGCTCTCGAGCATCCTTACCTCGTACATAAACCCGTTTTCCGCATCGTCAATCCGCTTTTGGAATTCCTCGGCACCCAGGTTCTTGATGAACTCATCGGGATCTTTGTACGGTTTCATATCGATGACCTTGGCATTAAGGCCGGCCACCCTGAGTGTCACGAGAGCCCTCTTTGCGGCATCGACGCCCGCTCCGTCGGAATCGTAACACAGGAGTATGTCTTTGTATCTTGCTATCTCATCGGTCCTTACGTTCTCACGTGCGTATCTGGATATAAGATTCGCGTGTCCCGATGTGAACGCGGTACCGAGAGAGGCCACCGCCTGATCAAAGCCTGCCTGATGAAGTGCGATCACATCCATGTATCCTTCACATATAATGATGTTCTTCGCCTTCGTATTCTTGGCTATATTCAGGCCGTAAAGGTTTCTGCTCTTATCAAATATCGGTGTTTCGGGAGAATTCAGGTACTTTGGCTCGCCCTCGCCTGTCACTCTTCCGCCGAATCCGATTATCCTCTGACCCGTATCCATTATCGGGAAGATAACGCGGTTCCAGAACTTGTCGGTCATACCGCGGTTCTCGCTGTAATTGAACAGCCCGCTTTCCCTCAGGATATCGTCATCAAAGCCTTTGCTCTTAAGATATCTGAACGTCTCGTTTGTCGATGATCTGGCAAATCCGAGGCCGAATCTGCGCATCGTCTCGTCGGAAAGGCCCCTTTTTCGGAAATACTCGAGCCCTCGGGATCCGACATCGCTTCTAAGCTGTGCGTAATAGTATTTTCCGGCTTCCTTATTGACTGCCAGAAGCTGCGCCCTTCGATTCTCCCGCTCGCGCGCTTCCTCCGAATGTGTCTCGGGAAGTGTCATCCCCGCTCGGTCTGCAAGCATCCTCACGGCTTCCGTGAATGTCATGTTCTCGTACTTCTGAACGAACGTTATGACGTTGCCGCCGACATGACAGCCGAAGCAGTAGAACATCTGCTTGCCGGGCGTTACCGAGAACGATCCGGTCTTCTCGTTATGGAAAGGGCACAGCCCGAAATAATTGCTGCCCTTTTTATTCAAACGTACATATGAGGAAATGACATCGACTATATCGTTGCGCTGCCGTACTTCCTCAACTATTTCATCCGGTAAATACATTTCTCGCCTTTAAGGACGCTCACCCATTAGACAACATATTACATTTCCTTCCAGGAACTCGGTAGGAATAATTCATTGAACATCGCGACCGCATATCTGTCCGACATAGAGGATACATAGTCGCAAACGGCCCTCTCGAGGCTGGTACCGCGCTTTTGCATCAAAGCCCTGTACTCTTCCGGGAGCTTTTCCTGATTGTGAAGATAATGATCGTATAAAAACTCCACAAGTCGCTCCGCCTTGGTCTCCTCGCTCTTGACCCTCGGGTTCGTATATACGTTGTCGAACATAAACTGACGAAGCTCTTTCATGGCTTCCGCTATCTCATCCGACATGCAGATGTCGTTCTTATCTTCCGAATTGCGTATTATATCGTGTGTGAAGCAGTCAAACCGCTTTGTTGTCGTATCTCCGAGCGTGTTGCGAAGCTCCTTGGGAATATCCTCCTCACACAGTATCTTCCCTCTTATCGCATCATCCATGTCGTGATGTATGTATGCGATCTTATCGGAAAATCGCACGATCTTGCCTTCCAGCGTCGACGGCATACCTTTTGTTTTGTGATTGAGAATACCGTCCCTGACCTCACGCGTAAGATTCAGGCCGGCTCCGCGCTTCTCCAGAACCTCAACGACTCGAACCGACTGCACATTATGCTCAAACCCTTCGGGACACACGCGCGCCAGAGCACGCTCGCCGGCATGGCCGAAAGGAGTATGTCCAATGTCATGCCCGAGCGCGATAGCCTCCGTAAGGTCCTCGTTCAGCCGCAGGGCCTTTGCAATGGTTCTCGCATTCTGTGATACTTCAAGGGTATGTGTCAGACGTGTTCTGTAATGGTCGCCTTCAGGAGCCAGGAATACCTGGGTCTTATCCTTAAGTCTTCTGAAAGAATTGCTGTGAAGTATCCTGTCACGGTCTCTCTGGTATACAGGCCTTATATCACACTCTTCTTCTTCGATATCCCTGCCCATCGAATTCATGCTCTTTGAAGCATAGGGCGACAGATACCGGTTTTCCCACTGTTCGATCTCTTCCCTGATTCTCATAAAAAATGTCTCCACTGATAATATTCCGTGAAGACATTTCTTTTCCTTTATTTTTTGTGATGAATTTTAAAAAATGTGATGAAATTTTCAGTTTCCTTCGTCCGCAGGCCCATTTTCGGCCTCTTCCGACTCTTTTGCGGTATCAACTCCCGACGGATCGTAGCCGGGCATATACTTCCTGTACAGGCCCACGTGGTCATATATGCATCTCCAGCTTCCCGTGGACATTCCGGTTACGACTATCAGGTCACATCCGTTATTGTCCGTTGCAAAGCTCGCGGCACAGTTTCCCGACTCCTTGACGTATCCGGTCTTGGCACATGTGATGGTGCCGCCGATCGGCTTGTCTTCAGCCCTTCGGAGAAACCAGTTTGATATCTCGATCCCATCCGGATGCTGTTCGGTCGGCGATGTTGAATATACCCTTGTCGAGAGAACCTCGCGGCACAGCGGGTTGGCGATTGCCGCACGCAGTATCATGGCCATGTCATAGCACGTGCAGTAATGGTCATTGTCAAACAGTCCCACACAGTTCGTAAAATGCGCCGTCTCAGACAATCCGAGAGTCTCAAGCTTCTTGTTCATCAGATCGACAAAAGCCTCGTGACTTCCCGCCACATACGTCGCAAGCCCCACGGCCGCATCAGCACCCGATGGCAGGATCGTACCGTAGAACAGATCTTTTACCTTTACGGTCTCGTTATCGAGAAAACCTACTCTGCTAGCCCCGTGACTGCTGCTGTAATAGTTTATCTCGGGCGTTATCGTGAACGTATCTTCAAGCGAATCCTCGGCTATGTTCTCGGCGGCAACGAGCACCGTCATGATCTTTGTCATTGACGCCGGATACATTCTGGTCTTCGCGTCTCTCGCAGCAAGGATCGTCTCGTTATTGATGTCGACTACGATACCGTATTTGCTTATTATGTCCTCGCCCATACCTTCCGTGCTGTCGGTTGTCTGCGCGAAGTACTGTGTGCTCTTAAGGCGCTCGTATTCCTCGGCCTTCTGTCGCATCTCTTCCACTACGGTGAGGTCAATAACAGGATGTGCGGCATAGAAAACGGGACGTTTTGCAAGAAGTGCTTCAAGCTCCCTCAGCTCGTTGAACTTGGAAATATCCGTAAAGACAAGAATAAGGATTCCTATGAGGAATCCCAAATGCAAAGACAGTTTACCTATCTTTTTTGCGTACCATATTTGTTTTGCCCTGTATCGGTAGGCAGCAAGCTCCTCTTCGTCCCGCTTGGCCTGCATCTTCTGAAACAGCAGGTCCTCAAGCTCGCGCCCCAGTTCAAGTCTGATGGTGTACATGCTTAATTATGTATCCTGATATCGGTAATGGCAACCTGATCACCCGTCAGAGCCGCATATACCGGTTTGTCGGCTCCGATGTATGTCGTATTGGTAATCGTTATACCCTGATTGGCGGTATGCATAATGATCCTGTCGGCTTTTCTGTCAAACGAGACTTTGGTGTCGAATCCCGTTTTGTTGTTCTCCTTCCACGCGTCCCAGCCGACAAAGTCTTTTTTCCTGTCGACAACGAGTTCGTTCTTGATATCGTCTTCGAATGACTCCCAGTTCTCCCCGTCAAACCTTACGAGTGACAGTTCGGTATATCCTTTTCCGTTAACCTTTCCGTCTTCCGACATAAAGAGGTTCACAAACGGGCAGTGCCATATGAGTCTTGCCGTGGGAAGGCTCATTGCATGGAAAGATATCTCCATCTTATCCGTAACCGGTATTCCTTCGGTCGAATCCGTTCTGTACCCGTCCACCTGAATGTTCGGTATATCACCCTCATTACCTTCAATATAGCTGATAAGAGGGGCGATTCTGGGGATATAATCATCTCCGACACTCTCACCGTTCTCATCTATGGATACTTCCCTGATAAGGCAGTTCTGCCCGGTAAGCGCGATATACGCAAACCTTGCGGAGTCCGGAAGCGCAATGATAACGTTACGGGTGTAGTTTCCGTCATCTATCTTTATCAAAACATGGTCCTTGACCTTAACCGCTTCGATATTATACGAAATACCTTCATTACGGACGTCATTATCTTTATTGACACCTTCATTCTCTGTCACGTCCGTCATATACTCACGTGCACCGCTCACGGAAACCTTGCCGTTAAAACGTATTTCGGCATATTCAAAGTAATTCAGGCTCTTTATCAACCTAGGTTCGCTATGGACACGTCCGTCCAGTGAATCAAAGAGTATAAATGAAGGAATATCGTCGCCGCTCTTTCCCTCGTCGGCCGGTATCGACTGCAGGCTGATCCTGGTGATCTTCGGTATAACAATGATACCCTCTGATATTTCTTTCCTGTATTCGGTGCAGTTAAGTTCACTCCTGCCGAAGAGCTCCCTGACTTCTCTTCTCTCCTTCATCTTGTACTCGGAATCTATGTCAATAAGATGCTGCATCGCCTTTGCGATATCGGGATCGAACTGGGCTCCCGCGCCTTTTACGATCTCCTCACGTACAAGCTGTTGAGGCATAGCATCTCTGTAACTTCTGTTTGAAGACATCGCATCGTATGCATCGGCCACCGATATGATCCTGGCTATCTCGGGAATGTCGCTTCCCTTGAGTTTATCCGGATATCCTTTGCCGTCATATCTTTCATGGTGGAAGTTTGCTCCTATCGACAGATACGGGTACTCCGTGATACTGGAAAGTATCTGCTTTCCGAGAACGGAATGCTTTTTGATCGCTTCATATTCCTCTTCGGTAAGCTTACCGTTCTTGTTCAGAATATTGTCAGCGATACCGATCTTTCCGACATCATGAAGAAGTGCTGCATAATATATCTCCTTGCACTCCTCGTCACTTTTTCCAAACAGCATTCCGAGCCTTTGGGAATACTCGGCTACTCTCTGCGAGTGTCCGCGTGAATACTCATCCTTCGCATCGATCGCATTGACAAGAGCAGTCGCAGTCTGTTCAAACAGTTTTTCCGCACCGCGTTGTCTTTCTATAAGCGCTTCCACTTCCGCGTTCTGATATTCACGTATCATCCTGGTCCTTCTGTGGATCATTATGACAGCGGTCAGCACAAGGATATTACTGAAAAAACCGGGAATACTGGTTGCGTATCTCCCCCTTATGAGCATCACTATGATCGTCGGAAACTGAGCTATCGTCAGGACAAGCGAAACAACATATCCTATCCTGACCGAATAAACGGCAACTATGATAAGACACATGCTTGCAAACGATGAGAGCGCACCGGTAAATACCCCGACAGCTACTTCCTGCCCGAAAAGCGTGAACGCTCCGCCTCTTCTTGACAGCAGGATTATGGTGATCATCGCGATACTGTACAATCCGAACAGGACCGAATACAGTATGATCTTCTTTTTTCTGTTACCGTATCTTTCTCTCATAGTCCAGACAATTCTATCATAAACCGGATGTTATTACCAATAAAGAAAGCATCCGACACAGGTCAGATGCTTTCCGCGAGGGTTTGAAGCCCTTTACTTTATCATAATTTGAAGAATTCAAGATCTGTATCAAGCTGTGCGGAAACCGCCATGAGCTCTTCTGATGAGCTTGCAAGTCTTCCGAGGCTGGAATTGATCTCTTCCATCGATGCCGATGTTTCCTCGGTTGAAGCCGCGTATTCTTCCGAAATTGCGGAAAGCGCATTAACCGCATCAACGATAACAACCTTCGATGCATCACATTCCTCGGTAAGAGCCGAAATATTGTTAACACCGTCAACCGTTGAACTTACGCCGTCGATAAGAGCATTGATCTTCTCAACCGTATCGTTAAGCACCTGGGTAACATTGTTACCGATGTTGCTGACTTCTTCTGCTTTGAGACTTGCTTTTTCAGCCTGTTCCAGAAGCGTTTTCATCTCGTCTCTGATCTCGTTCGCAGTCTGTGAAGACTCGGTAGCAAGACTTCCGATCTCCTCGGCAACAACCGCAAATCCTCTTCCGGCTTCACCCGCTCTTGCAGCTTCGATCGAAGCATTAAGTGCAAGGAGGTTCGTCTGGGAAGCGATATTCGTGATACCGTCAACCTTCTCGTTAACGTTCTTGACGGCTTTGTTTGTCTCCTGCATGGTACTGCTGATCTCGTTAACAGCCTGTTCCATTGAATCCATGTTCTCGGACAACTGCTGAAGAGCCTCAACCGAAGCCTGAGAAGCATCACTCATATCAGCAGCAGATGCTGCAAGTGATTCTGCATTTTCCGCAACCGTACGGATCGCTGCCGAAAGGCTGTCCACATTCTTGGATGCCTTATCAAGAGATTCGCTCTGTTCGAAAGCACCTTTACTCATTTCCTGGATGGCCGTAAGAACGCCGTCTGCGGTATCCTTGATCATCCTCGATGTTTCGTTGACTTCTCCCGACTGATTCCTTGTCGTATTGGAAATCTTCTTGATATCGTTAACAACATTTGAAAGAACATCTATAAGGGTATTGGAGCTGTCCATCATCTGGCCGATCTCGTCTCCCCTTTCCTTCTCGTTTTCGGATTTCTCGAATTCACCTTCAGCCAGTCTGTTGATTATATTGTTAATCTTCATTACCGCATTGACGAGGCTGTTGGCAATTATGAACACGACGATGATCGTAACGATGATAATGACTACACCGACGACAACTACAGAGAGGATACTGCTGGATATTGTCGCATTCATCTCAGCCGTCGGCTTTCCGGCAAATGCCATACCAGTTATCTTTCCGCTCGCATCCTTGATCGGTGTATAGGCAACGCAGTACTCCTGACCCGCAACATCGGTCTTCTCCGATGTAAACCTCTTTCCCTGTTTGAGAACGGCTTCAACAACCTCGGGAGCTGCCTGTGTTCCGATGGGACGTGTTCCGTCGGTTTTAACAACCGAAGTCGAAGCTCTTGTGTCGCCTTCGAATCTTGTAAAATCATAACCAGTCGACGCTTTACAAGCATCCTCAAGTTCATTGGTGGTAAGATCCATGTCGGTGATAGCGATCTGTTCCCTGAACATCTCGGCCGATGCCATCAAACCGTCCAGTGCCTGTGACATCATTCCCGATCTCAGTTTAATACCGATAACGATCAAAAGGACAACGCCTGTGATCAAAACGGGAAGCACTGCCATCAGAAGTAACTTCCACCTTATAGAAAGGCTCTTTTTGTTCATGTAAAATTCTCCCTTCTCCTTCTGTATTGCGGAATATCCTGTCGACATCCGTTATGAATTCTTAGATATCCAACTATTTATTAATATATATTGAAAACAGTGGTTTTGTCAATAAAAACACGCTGTTATCCCGCTGTCTGTCACTCTATCACAATGAATGTCGTTCTTCTGAATGCTCCGATCATCCTGATGACTGCCGAATAGATCAGACCGAGACTGTATATCAGCACGGCTGTATCGATCCGCCTGATAAAGATGATACACGCCAGTGCAAGCAGAAAGTTTACGATCCCGTGTCCGAGCTTCATCCTCCAGGGGCCTTCGACCGTTCTTCTTGCCTCCATGGCCCTCAATGTTTCCACGACACCCGAAAAAGCGTGTATCCCGGCAAGATATAACAGAATATAGATCTTGGGCACATGAGACATGGATGCGGCAAGGATCGCAAAATCAAGGACCACAACGCCCTGAAACAGTATCATCTTCCCGCCGACCATGTGCCTGGCCATGACAAAGTAAAATATAATGTCATTCAGTGCTTTAAATGCCAATCCGACAGCGATGATACCGATAATGATCATATACTTGTCATCACCCGGAATGATGACGAATAAAACAGCCGCGATCATCATCAACAGCCCAGACAGAAAAGTCCTGATCCTCCGAAATATCGTCATACGCCGGTCCTCTTTTCTCTCTTCTGTTTCGCAAATCCCGCAAGCCTGCTGCCGGATCCGGATATCTCGTCGATCACCATGCCCTTATGCGCTATCGCCCCTCGGATGAATTTTCCGAGGAAGGTGTCGTCTCTTTCGTTTTTCG
>JAEEJD010000181.1 GCA_016281675.1 Lachnospiraceae bacterium | reverse complement strand
GCCTGACGGTATCGGGATAGGAAGATGCTGCAAAAATGCGGATATTTGCGTTATGGGATGTCCGCCCACCCCGGATGCCATTTTGAAACAGCTCAGGTCACGCTGACAACCCCGGAAAGGATAAATATGGATTTTGCCTCGGTCGAAAAAGATGCTTTACGAGGATACTCCGGCCGGACGGATGGTAAGTAATGGTGAAGGAAGAAATATGGCACAAAAAACAATGGGAGCTTTGACACCAGCTCAACAGGATAAACTTGACAGATTAAAGGACTATATCAGGGGACTGGGCTCTTTGGCAATTGGTTTTTCCGGTGGTGTAGATTCTGCTTTGCTGCTTTTTGTTGCCCATGAAGTTTTGGGAGACAAGGTGATTGCTGTTACAGGATCAGATGCATCAGTACCTGAAAGAGAGCTGAAAGAAGCAAAAGCCTTTTGCGCTGAGCGTGGAATACGACATATTATCTGTACAGTAGACCCCTTAAAGGAAGAGGAATATCGGATCAATGGTCCGGATAGATGTTATTTTTGTAAACACGGCATTTTTACGGAAATTAAAAAGATTGCGGACGAAAACGGAATAGCTTATATGGCCGAAGGGTCAAACATGGATGATATAGGTGACTATAGACCGGGACTCCGGGCAGTTGCTGAGCTTTCGGTAAAAAGTCCGTTACGAGAAGCCGAGCTGACAAAGGCTGATATTCGTATGATTTCAAAAGCGTTAGGTTTACCCACATGGAGTAAGCCGGCCTATGCATGTCTTGCATCAAGATTTGTTTATGGTGAAGAGATTACTGAAGAAAAGCTTAGAATGATTGATCAGGCGGAGCAGTTTTTGATAGAAAACGGTTTTTTGGAAGAACGGGTTCGTATGCATGGGAACATTGCAAGGATAGAAGTCCCCGCAAAAGATATAGAACGTCTTGCCGCAAAAAAAATCCGAGAAAGAGTTTATAAACGCTTTAAAGAAATAGGCTTTATGTACGTGACTCTTGATATGCTGGGATATCGGCTTGGCAGTATGAATGAAACACTGAAAACAGGACAGGAATAACACAAACAGGGAGCCAATATATGCTTGATCAGTTTTCAAGAACACAACTGCTTTACGGCGAGGAAGCAATGAATTATTTTGCCTCCTGCCGTATCGCGGTGTTTGGGATTGGAGGTGTAGGCGGCTATGTGGTAGAGGCTCTTGCACGTTCCGGGATCGGGGCACTTGATCTGATCGATCACGACAAAGTATGTCTTAGCAATATAAATCGGCAGATCCTGGCGACCGCGAAGACTGTCGGAATGTACAAAGTGGATGTTGCAAGGGAACGGATTTGCGAGATCAATCCGGACTGCCGGGTTAGAACTTATAAGACCTTCTTCCTGCCGGATACACAGGATCAGTTTGATTTTGGCGAATACGACTACGTAGTGGATGCTATCGATACCGTGACCGGGAAGCTTACTATCATTGAGAAAGCAAAGAAATCCGGTGTTCCGGTCATTTCATCCATGGGTGCCGGCAATAAAGTTAATCCTGCGGCATTTGAAGTCGCAGATATTTATGAGACTTCCATATGTCCTTTGGCAAAAGTAATGAGGAGGGAATGCAGGAAACGTGGAATCGAATCTCTGAAGGTTGTTTATTCCAAAGAGGAACCTATACGTCCTACAGAAAGCAGAGATATCCCGGGATCTACAGCATTTGTTCCGTCTGTTGCGGGACTCATCATAGCAGGAGAGGTCATAAATGATCTTGCTGCAAAAGCAGAAAGGGTTGGAAAAATACTTGGTTAATTCGGATTTGTATCGCCGGGATGAAGTAACGCTTATCACAGCAGACAGGGGCCGAACCGAAACCGAGGCCGTTCTTCTTTGCGAGCATGAACTCGGTGTAGTTGTCAATGAACAGTATGTTATGAGACTGATATGTACCGATCAGTATCTGAACGAACTTGTAATGGGCAGACTTCTGACAGATGGATTCATAGAAAGCGCGGAAGATGTATATAAGATCCTGTTCTGCAAAAACAGAACCGAAGTCAGCGTTTTTTTGAACAATGATATCAAGCTTGAAGCGGTTGTGAACGAAGAGAAGAGTTGCTGTACGGGTAATAAGATACTATACTCGGTCAAAGGACGCAGACCGTTCAGAGAACTCCCCAAGCCTGATTATAAGCCTGAATGGATCTTTTCAATGGCGGAACGGTTTGAGCAAGGAACAGAACTTCATGATATTACAGCCGGTACGCATTCGTGCATCCTTGCGCGGAAAGGGGAAATATTGTTTACCTGCGAAGATATCGGAAGACATAATGCAGTGGATAAGGCTGTTGGCTACGGATTGAGTTCAGGTATCCCGCTTTCGGAATGCATCCTATATACATCGGGCAGGGTACCTGTTGATATGGTTGAAAAACCGATTGCTGCCGGGATACCGCTCCTGGCGTCAAAATCCGTACCAACGGCGGAGGCTGTGGATCTTGCCCGGAAATACGGCCTTCTGATAATAGGCAATGCTCGGCCGGACAGCATGAAAGTTTTTTAGCAGTACGGTGGGGTATCGCGCAAAGGATAAGAAAAAGAGTAGTAATAGAATGAAAAACGAGTTTCTGATATAATTCTTATTGTATACTGACGGTTGTATGCTTGCAGGAGGAAAATATGCAATCAGATTTAGTTATCAAAGAGAATGAATTGATCGATCCGTCGAACTATCCTGAAGACCAGCGCAGTTTGGTAGATGATTTTAACGCGCGCATCCGACGTCTGACGGGTATCATTACAGGAATCGGAAAAGAATATCATACAATCTGGGTCATTAACGCCAATACAAAGAAGATGTATCTGTACCGTTCAACAGGCGAAAATACGAATCGTTTTGCCGTGGAACTGGGATTTCGATTTGATAATTACGACCGTTATATTGTTGAATATGTGGACCGATTCGTAGTAAGCAACATAGAGAGCATCCAGAGGGATACGAAGTTAGATGTCGTGTTTTCGCGTATCAAAGACGGAGATCTGTTTACGCTTGATTATATGCGTTTGGCTGATGACGGGAATATGTCCTACCATCAGATGGCTTTCGCACTGGCAGGACAACCGGGAGAAACGGATAATTTCATTCTGGCTTTCCGGGATATTGATAAAGCCATTCGTAAGCATATTTCCGATAAGCGCTACTTAAGAGAACAGTTGGATATCGTGGAGACCTTAAGCCGTGATTACTACAATATCTTTAAGATCAATCCCCAGACGGGAGAGGTGGTGATCTTGAAGCTTGACGGCTATGTTACAAAAGGTATGGAGGGCGCGGGCGAAAAGATATATCCCTATGATGTGCTCTATAAACAATACGTGAAGGATCGTGTTTATTCCGAGGATCAGGAGTGGATGTATGATGCCATATCTCTGGACACGGTTAAAAGCAAGCTTTTGGATAATCCGGAGTATGTTTCCAGTTACCGCGTTATGGATAAGGGCGAGGTACATTATTATCAGTTTACGTATATTCTCATCAACGCCAATATTCCCACCAGCGATATGCTGGCCGCTTTTAAGAACGTAGACGACATCGTGGCCTCAGCAAAGGAGCGACAGAATCTTGAGATCCTGGCAAGCACCGATATAATGACAGGTATTCTAAACCGCGGCAGCGGCGAACGAAAAGTGATTGATGCTATGGCAAACAACAAAACGGGAATGTTCTGCATCTTGGATGTTGACAATTTTAAGGATATCAACGATGACTTTGGCCATAATGTCGGTGATAAGGTGCTCCGTGGAATTGCGGATGTGTTAAAAAATATCTTTCGAGATGAGGATATCATCTTCCGTTTGGGCGGTGATGAATATGCAATGTATGTTATGAATTTAAATGATGAAGAAGCCGGTAAGGCGGTAATGGACCGCGTCTTTAAGGAAATCGCCAAGATGGATATTCCGGAACTTGGGGGAAGAGAAATCTGTGTCAGCGCCGGTGCTGTGTTCTTCAAGGAAGGCGATAAGTGTTCTTTCGACGAACTTTATAAACTGGCGGATAGCGATGTATATGAGAGTAAAAAGATCAATGGAAGCACATTGAATTTCAGATAAGCAAACTGCAAAATACTTTTTAATGGTCAGCAAAAAATACCGGGTTTCCCCGGTATTTTTACTTAACGTCTGCGATGTGATGAGGGATAAAAACTGGGACAGTAGGAGTGGAGTGGACACCAGCTTGCCTCAATACCGCCAAACGCAGCGTCTTCGGCCGAATCAAGCGGTTCAAGCTCTACTTCCGTTCCTCCGGAAATAGCGGAAAGCATGTCATCGCTAAGCTCGATTGATGCTTCTTCAAGTATGGACAACGTTTCTTCCTTCGATTTAACTTTTCCAAGCTTTTTGAGAGTGCCCTGATCAACATTGCTCAATAACTCATCCTTCAACATTTTCAACACGTCTGTTTTGCTCATATTAGTCACCTCCGTGTGAGCATTATATCAAAAAACTCCAATTATCAGCAAAGCCTTCTTTGTTATAAAGACCGCAATGTTATAATTCATAGTAAAAGAGTTTTTTGGTTTGTCTGACTGATTTGTTAACCTTGCTTTCGTTCGCATTACGAATAAAAATGTATTATAATATAATAATGACAGACGGGGGGATGTCATCTTCATCAGAAGAGTGGAGAGATTCTATGAAAAAGGACAATTCGTCACACAGGCAAACAATAGAAGATACCCTGAATCGTCTGTATCTGTCTAAAAGGAACGCGCCCCAAGCGGCGTATTGGACTTTAGTCTTACTGTATATTCTGGCTGTGATCATTATCGGTGTTACGGCGGGGTCTGCAAAAGAGTTTATGATCGCAGGTCAGCCGATACCTATATATACTTTTGCCGGAGTTCTGTCATCATTGTCCAATATCTGTGTTATATTTCTTGCTGTTTTCTTTGGTAAAGCCGGCATAATCACATCATTTATCTTGTTGCTGGGTGAACTGCCCATGATCTTGGCCGGGGTTGTTCTCAGGCATAATATGACCAGTGTGCCCGGAATCTTTGGGAATATTCTGGCACTGATCGCGGTGATCATCATTTATCTCAATAACAGAAAAGTAGCAAACTATGAGAAGGTCTTAAGAGACCAGGCTGTCACAGATATTTTAACGGGCCTTCCAAACTGGTTTGCAGTTACCGAACTCATTGACGCACTTGTACAAAGGAAGGAGCCATTTGCCGTTGTGTCTATCGACATGAACGGTTTCAAGAGTATCAATGACACTATGGGATTTGAAACCGGGAATAAGGTTCTGATAGATGTTTCTCGGAAATGGAAGAACATTGCGGATAACGGTCTTTCGGGAACAATGGATTTTATTGCACGTCTGAACGGAGATGAGTTCTCGCTGATCATCCGTCGCTTCAGATCCGAAGAGGACATTCTGACAACCATCAGGCAATATGAAGAAGTTCTGAATGGGCAGATGAATTCCTTCGGATATGATTTTTATATATCTGCCAGCTTTGGCTATGCGGTTTTCCCGGATGATGCTGACAGTTTGGATTCCGTGGTTTCCTTTTCCGACATGGCCATGCATGAGATCAAAAATGCCGGAACAGGTGAGCATATACTAAAGTTTACACCTGAGCTGCTGAAAAACGAGCATACGCTTGAGATGGAAGGAAAGCTCAGAACGGCTCTGGATAATGATAACATCTTCTTTATGCTTCAGCCGCAGTATGATATGTCGCATAAGTTACGAGGTTTTGAGGCATTGGCACGCATGCGCGATGATGACGGAACGATCATCCCGCCAGTCGAATTCATTCCTGTCGCTGAAAAAGTGGGCCTGATCGACAGGATCGATTCGGTGGTCTTTAAAAAGGCATCAGAATTTGTTGGAGAACTGGCAAAACAGCACAATCTGGATGTGACATTGAGTATAAATATATCCGTAAGACACCTTATGAAAAAGGATTTTCTGGAGGAGATTAAAAATCAGCTTGCTCAATGCCACCTTCCGGCAGACCGGATTGAGATCGAGATCACAGAATCCGTCATGATCGAGTCTTTGGACAAAGCCATGGATTGTATTGAGGCTCTATGTGATTTGGGAGTTCAGATCGCAATTGACGATTTTGGAACGGGTTATTCTTCGCTCAGTTATCTCAATGATATTCCTGCGAATCTGCTCAAGATCGATAAGACGTTTATTGACGGCTTGACCAGCAGTGAAAAGTCTAAGCAGTATGTGGCAGCGATCATTTCTCTGGGGCATATAATGGGTTACAAAGTTATCTCCGAAGGTGTAGAGGAAAATGATCAGCTCGAGGGTTTGAAGCAGATAGGATGTGATTTTGTTCAAGGGTATATATGGGGGAAACCGTTACTGCCCCAAGACGTTGAAATACTTGTTTCGGAATTATAGTTTGTCCGGAATATGGCTGATTTTGCAAACCATTAATATAATACGCCGTATTGACACTGACAATCAGTGTATAATATTATAAAATTGTAACAGCGGTATATCAAAGGAGGGAGATAACAAACATGACTGTTGAAACAAGTAGAAAAATTCTTAAGATCTTTGGTATCATATCGATTATTATCGGTGCTCTTGGAGCGATCATTGGTATCGTTGGTGTTGTTGGTGGTGGAGCTCTTGCTTCGGCAGGAGATGATATGTCATTAGGAGTTGGAGCTGCTGCGATCATTGTCAGCGTAGTCCTTCTTTTATCGGGCATCGTAAGTCTTATTGAGGGAATATTCTCTGTACGGGCCGCAAATGACGTTTCAAAGATCATGCCTGCATGGGTATTTGCTATCATTAGTCTGGTTTTCAGTGTGGTTGGTATTTTCACGAATATCAAGAGCGGAACATCTTCCATCGTAGGTGCAATTATAGGTTTAGGAATAAGTGTACTTATATTCGTTGCAGCAAATACGATCAAGAAGTCTTTGTAATCAGATAATGGTCAAGAAGAAGACTCGGTCCCAATATTGGGATCGAGTCTTTTTCTTGTTGTGTGACACTTCTGAGACATAGAACTAACAAAACTGAAATACAAACCGTTTGACCTCGAGAATAGATACGCTTCGAATGGTCATTCCAAATCGTCTGTTTTTCACAAAAGAAGAAAGCCCAGAACCGTTGATTACAACAATTCTGAGCCCTCTATAGCAGTGCGGAAGATGAGACTTGAACTCACACGGGCTAAGCGCCCACAAGATCCTTAGTCTTGCTCGTCTGCCAATTCCGACACTTCCGCGAACCGTCATCTTTCGACGACTTGAATATAATATCAGAGTATAGTGCCGCCGTCAATAATATTTTTTTGTGACGGCGGACTATTTTTCGATCCGTTGTTTCTTGCGGAAAAAAGAGCGGTTTATTATAATGAATTGAACCAAACGATTAGGCGCGGACAGGGTCTGCGGCAGGAGGATGAAGATCATGAAGATAGGAATACTCGGATACGGAAATCTCGGAAGAGGAGTGGAATGTGCCGTAAGGCAGAATCCCGATGTGGAGCTTGCATGCGTGTTCACCAGGAGGAACCCGGCTGATGTGAAGATCAAAACGGACGGTGTTCCCGTATATAGTACGGATGAGATCGAAGCTCATAAGGATGATATCGATGTACTTATAATATGCGGCGGAAGCGCAACGGATCTTCCGAAACAGACTCCGGAATACGCGAAGTATTTTAACGTTATAGACAGTTTTGATACACACGCCAGGATACCGGAGCATTTTGCAAATGTTGACAAAGCTGCCAAAGAGAGCGGTCATACCGCACTGATCTCCGCGGGATGGGATCCCGGGATGTTCTCGCTCAACAGGCTCTATGCCAACTGCATCCTTCCCGAAGGCAACGATTATACGTTCTGGGGCAAAGGTGTCAGCCAGGGTCATTCGGATGCGATAAGAAGGATACCGGGTGTTAAGAACGCCAAACAGAATACGATCCCCGTTCCCGAGGCACTTGATGCGGTTCGACGCGGCGATAATCCGGAACTCTCGACGAGACAGAAACATACGAGGGAATGCTTTGTCGTTGCCGAAGAGGGAGCCGACAAGGCAGCAATCGAAAATGCTATAAAGACAATGCCGAACTACTTTGCGGATTATGACACGACCGTTCATTTCATAAGTGAGGAAGAACTCGAGCGTGATCATTCCGGTATCGCGCACGGAGGATTTGTCTTCAGGACAGGTGTTACGGGGCTTAACAAGGAGAATAAGCACGTTATCGAATACAGTCTCAGGCTCGATTCCAATCCCGAGTTTACCGCGTCCGTCATAGTCGCATATGCAAGAGCGATAGCAAGACTTCACGGTGAAGGAAACTTTGGCTGCAAGACAGTATTTGACATCGCACCCGCATACTTAAGCCCTCTTGACGGTGCCGATCTTCGGGCGCATCTGTTATAAGCAGGCAAAGGGAAAGGTCAGTAAATGGAAATTGTAGTTCTTGTATTGGGGATAGTAGGATTTGTAATGTCCTGGGTCATAGTGGGAGTCGCTCCGGCACTTCTTGCGATCCTGTTCGGGCTCGGACGCCTGGCATATAAAAAGAAACCGCTTAGAAAACTGGGTAAATTCGAGATCATTCTCGGCATCATATTTGCGGTGCTGGCAATCGGCGTCAGCGTGTATGTTTACGTATACGGGATCATGGATGTCGACTTCGTCAAACTCGTGCGTGAATGGATCACGGATATCCTTCCGTTTTCTTGATTTTCTGCCGTGATGAGACTATAATAGTCACATAAGTGCTTTTGCATAATTATTTCATTCAAGGAGAGGGTAACATGGGTGTTAAAAAGACTAACAAATCAAAGAGTAAGGCAGTCGGATCAAAGCTTAACATGCGCATTACGCTGCTGCTGTTTGTACTTATACCGCTTCTGTCATCATCGATCATCATCAGTATTATGACAATCCGGGCCTCAAGTAACGAGATAACGGATTACAACCATAATTCGCTGATCCAGGTGATAGATGAGGTCGGAACCTCATTCGATGCACTGTGTGCGAGCAACAAAGCCGCACTCAAAGCATACACCTCGGCTCCGATCATCAAAGAGGCGTTAAGGGTTCAGGATAATCCGATCATCTCTTTAAGAGCCCAGTCTTATACTCTTGATTATTTCAGCAAACTTGAAAACTGGGAGGGAATTTATCTCGCCGACTGGAATTCCACTGTTTTGGCTCATCCCAATAACGGTGTCATCGGAATGACACTAAGAGAGGGCGACAGCCTAACGGGACTTCAGAATAGCATGCTTAATTCTCCCGACGGTGTGTTCAATACGGGTATCATCACAAGCCCCGCATCGGGACAGCTTATCATGTCAATGTACACACCGATTCTTGATGATGACGGAACACCGCTCGGATTTGCAGGATGTGGATTCTACATCAAGAATATCGCCGAGCTGATAACCGATGTCTCGGATCTTGGCCTTTCAAGTGCATATATCTACATAGTGGACAAGGAAGGCACAATGCTGTATCACCCGGATGAATCCAAGATCGGCAACCCTGTTGAGAATGCAGCAGTCAAGGGCCTTGTTGCAAAGCTTAGCGCAGGTGAACATCCCGCTCCGGATGTTATATCATATGAATACAAAGGTGCCAACAAGTATGCCGCGTACTATATCGGAGAGGGAGAACATTACATCGCTGTCCTGACCGCGGATGAGGATGATGTGCTGTCGGGCATCTCGCATATCAAACGGAATTCGGTCATAATCTGCCTCGTCTGCATACTTATATTTACATGTATCGCACTTGTTATCGAGAGGATCATATCCGTTCCGCTCATTCAGATATCGAAGTCTCTTGAAGAACTTGCAACCGGTGATGTTACGGCGACCTGCAATGCGAAGTCGCATATCAGGGAGACCGTCAGCATCCTCAATGCTTTCAGGACCCTCAAGGGAGCGCTCAATACTTCTATGAGATCGGTCAAGGATTCCGCATCCGTTCTTAACAATGCGATCGTGAACGTTGACGGGATGACCGGCAACAACGTTGAATCCGTTTCACAGATCAATATGGCGATCAATGAGGTTGCGCAGACATCCCAGAGTGTTGCCGAGAATGCTCAGACAATGGCTGAGAAGGCTGCCGAACTCGGCGGAGATATCGAACTTCTCAACGACAATGTGCGGAAATTGTTTGAGGCATCACAGACGATCAAGAGCGCTAATAACGATGCGACCGATTGTATGAATTCGGTATATGCCGGAGCAAACGAATCGGTTGAGGCTATGACGAATATCAATGCCAAGATCGCCGAGACGAATTCGGCAATTGAAGGTATCGGTTCCGCGGTACAGGCGATCGAATCGATCGCAGCTCAGACGAACCTTCTGTCGCTTAACGCTTCAATCGAGGCAGCCCGTGCCGGAGAAGCAGGACGAGGATTTGCGGTTGTTGCGGATGAGATCAGAAGTCTTGCTGATTCTTCGGCAGAGTCGGCCAAGGAGATCAAGCAGATCATAGAGAACGTCATAGAGCTTTCAAACGGTACAGTCGATATCAGTAACAGGGTATTTGATGTCATCAGCAAGGAGCAGTCGGATATTGAGGCGGCACAGGATAAGTTCAATCAGCTGTCAGAGTCTGTTGAGGCTTCCATTGCCGAGATCGATACGATCAGACAGATGACGGACAAGCTCGACGCTATCAAGGCCGACCTTGCAAATACGACAACAGAGCTCGGTGCCATTTCGGAAGAACTCGGAGCTTCGGCAGAGGAAGTTGCAGCTTCATGTCAGACAGTTACGGATGCATGTTC
Source organism: Lachnospiraceae bacterium (assembly GCA_016281675.1). Next base: position 24,572 of record JAEEJD010000181.1, on the reverse strand, counting down.
GGATACTCAGTCGTCAACGGCCGAGATGAGAAACATCAACGAAGACATGAGCGCGGCGATCGACTTCTTCAAGCTTTCCGATCTGTAGGATACTGCACAACATAATATGTACACCGTACTTTACCTGCATCATCCGGTGCAGGTAGAGTTTTGTTAAGGGGAAATACCGGGGATGCTCAAAGACAGGGACATCAGGGAGCCGTTGTTTTACTTTCTCGAAGAGAAGTACGGCAAAGTCCGCATACTTGAAGAAAAGAATATCGGAAGGTCGAGAGCCGATGCCGTCATGATAACCGAAGATGCGCTCTTCGGAATAGAGATCAAGAGCGATGCGGATACATATGCAAGGCTGTCGCGTCAGGTCAAGGATTACGACTGCTTCTACGATAAGAACATTGTCGTTGTCGGAACCAGTCATGCGCTTCACATCCGTGAGCATGTGCCCGAGCACTGGGGTGTGATCACGGTTGAACTCGTCGACGGGGACTATGATTTCTATGTTCTTAGGGAACCGTCGGAAAACGGGAATGCGACTTTCAGGAATAAGCTTGATTTTCTCTGGAGACCCGAACTCGTAAAGATCCAGGAAAATCACGAGATGCCAAGGTATAAAGAGAAGAGCAAGTCTTTTGTCGTCGAGAAGATAAGCACCTGGATTGACGAGGGAAAGATAGATCCGGACGCGGTCCAGAGCGAAATATGCGAGTTGCTTTTTGAACGTGATTATAATACTATATTTGAGGAGATCAACAGGTTCAGACAGGCAGAGGGGCTGCATAAAAGAAGACGTCGCGCGCGTCGTAAAAAGAGAAGTAAATGATCGATAAGGGAAGGCAGGAAAGGAACAAAAATGGAAGAAAACAAAACATTGGGAATAGTCAGATCGATAGTGATGTTTGCGAGCGTATCGGTGATCGCTGTAGCCGTTATCGCCTGCACCATGATTTTTACAAAAGGACTGGTGACATATAAGACGAACAATAACGGAGGCCTTTCCGCGACAGGTTCGGCGAGTGTGGACTTCGAGGCCGATCTCATTGTTTGGCGCGGAACATATTCAACGTTCGCATCGACAACAGGTGACGCATACAGAAACCTTAACAATGATGCCGACAAGATCAAGAAGTTCCTCAAGGAATACGGAATATCCGAGGATGATGTGGTGTTCTCGGCTATAGATATATCCAAGCGCTATTCGTCAAACTACAACGATGAAGGAAACTATGTGGGTGATACTTTCGCGGGATACGAGCTGTATCAGACCGTCACGGTTTCCTCGGAAGATGTTGACGGCGTTGAGGAAGTATCAAGAGATATAACAAAGCTTATAGAGGACGGTGTTGAGTTTACATCCAACAGTCCCGAATACTATTACAAGGATCTCGATTCGTTAAAGCTTGAGCTTGTAAAGGCTGCAACGGAAAACGCCAAGGAGAGGATCGACCTGATGGCGGAAGGAAGCGGTTGCACGCCGGGTAAGCTTGTTTCGAGTAATCTCGGTGTATTCCAGATCACGGGAAAGAATTCGGCCGATGACGAATACAGTTCGGGCGGAACATACAACACTTCTTCAAGAATGAAGACCGCAACGATAACGGTCAAGCTGAATTACGCGGTGGAGTAAAGCCCGCGACAATCTGTAAAAGGGAGAGAATGAATGGGACAGGATTATATAATCGCCACGGCTTCAACATGCGATCTGACGAAGGAATACCTCGAAGAGCATAAGATACCTTTCATACAGTATTCCTACGTTATGGACGGCGTTGATTATAAGGATGATTGCAGTGAAGAGACCCGTCTTGAGACGTATCACAAGATGCGCGAGGGAAAGCTTCTTTCGACTTCCGCGATCAATATGTACACATACAGGGAATTCTTCGAAGGACTCATCAGTGACGGTGCCAGGAACATCGTATTTCTCGACATGACAAGACCGCTGTCGTCATCGTACAGATTCTGTGATGAAGCGATCGAAGAACTTAAGGGGGAATATCCCGACAATACGATAATAAACGTCGATACAAGATGTGTATCCGGCGGACTCGGGATGCTCGTGATGAATGTCTGCAGACTGTATGAGGCAGGCGAATCGATGGATACGGTCCTTAAATGGATCGAGGACAACAAACTTAAGATCGCTCACAGATTCACGGTCGATGATCTTCAGTGGTTAAAGCGTGGAGGAAGGGTTTCAAATGCTTCGGCTCTTGTCGGAACACTCCTGTCGATCAAGCCCGTGCTCTATGTTCCCGATGAAGGAACACTTGTTGCCGCAACAAAGGTCCGCGGCAGGAAAGCGGCTCTGAATGCTATCATCACATCGGTCAAAGAGGATCTTAAGGATAACGGTAACACGGAGTTTCTGATCAATCATGCGGACTGCATGGAGGACGCAGAGTTTGTAAAGGGTAAGATACTCGAAACGTATCCCGATGCAAAGGTCACCATATCGGGTCTCGGTGTCGTGATCGGTGCGCATTGCGGCCCCGGACTCTTTACGGTATTCTATATGACCGATGCAAGAAGACCGTAGCTTATGAAGATAGACATCCTTGCTGTCGGTAAGATCAAAGAACGGTATTTCGGCGATGCCGTGGATGAGTACGTCAAGCGCCTGTCGCGCTATGCAACCGTGAACATCACCGAGGTCAAAGACGAGAAGACTACGGAAGGTGCGAGCGATCGCGAGAACGAGCTTGTCATGATCGCCGAGGCAAAGCGCCTGCTTCCGTATATGGACGACAAAGCGGTCACGATACCTCTTTGCATAGAAGGTAAACAGATATCGAGCGAGGAGCTCGCGGATTATATAACGGATCTCGAGAACAGCGGCAGAAGCCACATACGGTTCGTCATAGGAGGGTCTTTGGGCCTTGACGGATCGGTCAAGGACAGGGGCGATCTGAAGCTGTCTTTTTCAAAAATGACATTTCCCCACCAGCTCATGAGAGTGGTGCTTCTCGAACAGATCTACAGGGCATTCAGGATCAAGAACAATGAACCATATCACAAATAACAGAACGGTAAAAATCATACTTGCCACAGTCTGTATCATTGCGTCGTTTTCAATCGATACACACGCATTTCCCACTAAGGAAAAAGAGAAGATCGATGGATTTACGCTTAAGGAAACCGCGGATTTTGCGACGTTTGATGCTAAGGTGTTCGTGTATGAACACAACAGGACAGGCGCAAAGGTCGAGTTCATACAAAACGACGATCCCGACAAGGCGTTCATGCTCAAGTTTGATACGAGGGTTGATAACAACAAAGGAACCGCTCATGTGTTTGAGCATTCCGCAACGAACGGATCGGAGAAGTACCCGTCAAGAAGCCTGACCATGGCGCTTTTTAACAGGGGCTATGTTACATACGGAAACGCTCTTACGGAAGACTGCTGTACACTTTATCCGATATCATCGCTTTCGGAAAAAGAGTTGTTAAAGCTGTCGGATTATTATACGGATCTGTGCTTTAATCCGCTTATGCTTGAAAATGAAGACATTTTCAGTACGGAAGCCTGGAGATACACTCTGCATTCTCCCGAGGAGGACATCGGGATCGCCGGTACAATATATTCCGAGATGAACGGTAAGTACACCGCAGGAAGAGAGGCGATCACAAAGGCGTTTGAACTCCTGTATCCGGGCGGTCCTTCATCATATGACATCGGAGGTGTTCCTTCGGAAATATTGAAGCTGTCATACGATGAGGTGAAGGATTTTCATGAGAAGTATTATCATCCTTCAAACTGCACGGCATATCTGTACGGCGACATAAGAAATATCGACGCTTTTCTGAAGCAGCTCGACGGCTACTTTAGCGCATATGACAGGAAAGAAACAAAAGAGTCCGTCAAATACAAGAAAGCATCGGAGGGATTCGTAGAGAAGAAATATGATTTTCCGGCCCGGGAAGGGTCGGGCACGGACGGGCGTACAGCGATGGTGTACGCGATAGATCTCGGGGATCCGTCGGATGAGGAGCTTTATGATCTTAACGCATTCGTCAGCTACTGTAATCTTGATTCGTCTGCCCCGCTTCTTCGGTTAAGGTCGCTGTATCCGGCGGCAAAGTTTTCGTTTACGATACAGTCCGATCCGGGACTGAGTGTCTTGTATCTTCGTGCCGACAACATGAATGAGAATGACGGGAACCTTCTGAAGGAATCCGTGCAAAAGATATTTGCGTCTCTGGCAAGAGAGGGACTTGCCACAAAGGATCTCGAAAACTTTAAGAGACGGATGGAGAGCGACAGTGCGCTTGCAAGGGAGGGCCGCACGGCCGCCATATCGATGCTTGTCAATACTGCCGAGTATTCCGCGGCGGACAGGGGAGAACTGTTTTATTCGAAGATGTGCGACAACCTCGCTGATATGGACAGGTTTGACAATGATCTGATCAAAAAGATCGCGGGTGATTTTCTTGCGGATCCCGCAAGGAGTGCGATGTCGGTCGTCGTTCCGCGTCCGGGGCTTGCCGAAAAGAACGATGAGAAACTGCAAAGTATGCTTTTGCGCAAGAAGTCTTCGATGTCGCAGGATGATATCAAGAAGCTTGTCGAAGACACAAAGCGGATTGAAGATGGTGCAACGGATGATCCGTCTGAGTACCTTGCAAAGCTTAATGTTGTAAAGGTTTCAGATCTTTCCGATACGGCGCGCCGGTTTGCGACTTCTGACCGGACCGATTCTGCCGGAACAAGAAGGATAGGCGTTTACACGAAAAATCATGATATCAACGTTACGAAACTCTATCTTGACGCATCCGGCCTTCCGAAAGAGGATCTGTGCTATCTGTCGTTTTTTGCGGATCTTGTTAACGGCCACTTCATTCCGGCAGGAGGTGTTTTGCGAAACGATCTTCCCGCGAAGATATCAGAATGCATGGTAAGAGGTGCCGATATATCGCTTATCGTATCTTCGTACGGTAATGATTACAGACCGTATGTGTGCGCCTCGTTCATGAGTACTCCCGATAAGACGGGCGATGCATTCGACCTGATGTATAAGCGATTGTTTGAGAGTGAGTTTACAGACCCCGGAAAGATAAAGGAAGGAATAAAGGCGGTAAAAAGCACGATAGGAAACAACGTTGCGAATCACCCCGAGCTGTTGCTGCAGTATCTGACATGCGCAGGCGATGCGAAGGGAGCCGCTTACTACGAGTATACACACTACATAGAATATTATGACTGGCTTACGAAACTTGAGAAAAAGATCTCCGAGGATCCCGATGCGGTTCTTTCCAAACTGACCGAAACGGGAGAGTATCTCAGAAACAAAAATAATATGATCCTCGGGTACGCTGTTTCACGTGGCGATGAGAAGGCCTACATGAAAGTTGCGGATGCTTTTATCGAAAAGCTCGATGACCGGGATAACTCCGAAGTGGTCTATGCGTTTACAAAATACAGATATCCGCTTGCACTAGTAACGGACAGACAGATGGTATATAACGGCACGGGACTTCCTGATATTTCCGAGTGCGGCATCAAAAAAGACAATAAGAAGACGGATCTGGCCCTTTCGATCATATCAGACAGCTACGTAAAGGCGATCGCCCGCGACCGATACGGTGCGTACGGCAATTCATACAGATCGGAATATCCGACTGCGATGATATTTACCGCAAACGATCCGAACTCCAAAGAGACGATGAAGATGTTTTCCGATCTTCCGAAAGCGTGGGACAAGATCACGGACGGAATGAGCAGGGAGGAGCTTGACGGTTACATCATCACGATGCATTCGACGCTCTCCAAGAGCACCGGAGAGATAGGAGATGCGACGGAGCTCATCGACTCCATGGCTTCGGGAAAGAGTGCTTCTTATGTGTCGGACGGACTTCGCGAGTTGAAGAACATGAAAATCCCGGATCTGGCATCCTACGACGGTATGTTTGCATCCCTCGGCTCGGAAGGCGGCACCGTTACGATAGGGTCGGAGAGTATTATAAACGGAAACAGCGAATACTACGCGCAGATAATACGCCCGTTCAGGTAGGTCTTTTGGCTTAAGTTTGTTTACACGGGCGGTTTGGTATGTTACCATACTAAAGTGATTCAAAAAAATGTGAAGGACGCGATTCATTCGCGGATACAGGAGTGTGAAACATGAAGAAGATCATAGCTTTATTACTTGTAACTGCAACTCTCTTATCTCTTGCGGGATGCGGCAATGCTGCTTCATCAGGCGGAAAAAGAGTTTTCAAGCACGGATTCGACCTTGACTATCCGCCGTATTCATACATCAACGAAGACGGCACGATGGGCGGTTTCGACGTGGAACTTGCACAGGCTGTGTGCGAGCATCTCGGATGGGAATATCAGGCAGTGCCTTTTAACTGGGATGCAAAGGATGCCGAGCTCAATGCCGGAAGCTGCGACTGCATATGGTCCGGATTTACGGTAAACGGACGTGAGGATGATTACTGCTGGTCCAAGGCATATTCGGACAATACGCAGATGATCATGGTCAAGAAGGATTCGGGTATCAAGACTCTTGCAGATCTTTCCGGCAAGACTGTAGGTGTTCAGACAGCAACGAGTGCTTACGACCTTCTCAATGACGACGAAGGCAAGGCAGAACTGTGCAAGACATTTTCTTCTCTTGAAGTATACGAGACATACACGATCGCTTTCAACGATCTTAAGGCAGGCGCCATCGATGCGATCGCCATCGACGTTACGAGCGGACAGTATCTTATGAGCGGTTCCGAGGACTATACGTTCCTTGACGAGATGCTCGGAAGTGAACAGTATGCGATCGGTTTCCGCAAGGACGATACCGAACTTCGTGACACGATCGACAAGGCACTTGATGATCTTGTAGCTGACGGAACATACGCAAAGATCGGCGAGAAGTATCCTGAGATCAAGGATTTTCTCTGCCTCGGCAAATAAAACATGACATTTTCCACGATGCTTGCAACAATGTTCGCGGGTATGCTGCGGACGATAGGGATATTTCTGCTGACACTGCTCGGATCTCTTCCGCTCGGCATGATAATCATGTTCGGGAGAAAATCAAAAAGCAGGGTTTTGTCGGCTATCGTTAAGGCGTTCATCTCGATCATCCGCGGTACACCGCTGATGTTGCAGCTTCTTGTGTGGTATTTCGGACCGTTCTATCTGTTCGGATGGTCTATCAAAGGATACCGTTTTCCCGCTATCATAATCGGATTCGTTGTAAACTACGCATGCTATTTTGCGGAGATATACAGGGGCGGTATCGAGTCCATGGACAGGGGACAGTATGAAGCTGCCGAGATACTCGGCTATTCGAAGTCCCAGACTTTTTTCAGGATAATCCTTCCGCAGGTTGTAAAGACCATACTTCCCAGTGTTACAAATGAAGTCATAACGCTTGTCAAGGACACGTCGCTTGCGTTCACGCTTGCGTATCAGGAAGTGTTCTCGCTGGCGAAACAGATATCCGCATCGGAGACATCGTTCATTCCGTTTGTCGTCGCGGGTGTATTTTACTTTGTGGCAAACTATGTGGTCGCATTTATCATGGACCGCCTGGAGAAATCCATGGATTATTATTCATAAGGTATTAAGTTATGATTCTGGAGATGAAAAACATCGAGAAGCGCTTCGAAGACTGCGAGGTGCTGCATGACATATCACTGAGCGTTGACAGCGGTGAGGTGGTGTCCGTAATAGGACGCTCCGGCTCCGGTAAATCAACGCTGCTTCGCTGTGCGACATTTCTTGAAAAGATCGATGCCGGCTCCATCAGTTATAAGGGCGATGTCGTTGCCCATACACCCGAAGGAGGAAGAGCGGTATATGCCGGCAAGAAAGAGATCGCCAAGGTCAAGAACTACTTCGGGCTCGTATTTCAGAACTTCAATCTGTTCCCGCATTATTCGGTATTAAAGAATGTGATGGATGCACCGGTAATTATAGGAAAGCGCGACCCGGAGGAAGTAAAGAGTGAAGCGCTTAAACTCCTTGACAAGATGGGACTGGCCGACAAGGCAAATGCGTATCCGTGCCAGCTTTCCGGCGGACAGAAACAGAGGGTAGCGATAGCAAGAGCACTGGCCATGAATCCGGATATCCTGTTCTTTGACGAGCCGACGAGTGCGCTCGATCCGGAACTTACCGGTGAGGTATTAAAGATCATCAGACAGCTCGCACAGGAGAAGATGACGATGGTCATCGTCACACACGAGATGAGCTTTGCAAGAGCCGTTTCCAACAGGGTCATATTCATGGACGGCGGATATATTGTCGAAGAAGGAGATCCCGAGGAGGTATTCGGGAATCCCAAGCAGGAGAGGACCAGACAGTTTCTCCAAAACTACAGTCAGTAGGACACTCCGTAAATCAGGATAATGAAAAGAACGACAGGCAGTATCGCATATGACTATATCGATCCTACCGGAAACATCACGATCCTTGTAACGACTCCGGTAGAGGAGTCGGAGCGCGCCCGAATCGCTTCGGAAATAATGAAGGATGAGCGGGAATGCGAGCAGGTGGGATATGTTATCGGTCGCAACAACGAAGGGATCGATATCGCGATGGCGGCCGGAGAGTTCTGCGGAAATGCCGTGATGTCAGCCGCTGCGCTATATTGCGATGACCGGGGCATGGGATCCGGTGAGGAGAAAATCGTAAAAGTCAACTGCACCGGTTGCGATCACACACTATCGGTTTACATAACTCAAGAATCAAATCATGTATACGGCGGCCGTGTCACGATGCCGATTCCCGTAAAGATCTCAGAACATAAATTTGAATATGACAATAATACATATACCCTGCCTCTTGCCGAGTTTGACGGTATATCCCATGTTATCGCGACAACGGATGAACTGCCGCTTGCGGATGAGGATATAGAAAATGCCGCAAGGAAATGGTGCACCGATCTGGGCGCGGACTGCGCAGGCATTATGCTTATGCAAAAAAACGATGAAAATGAGGCAGATGATGCAGGGGAGGGTGTATATCGCACGGTAATAAGACCGGTCGTATACGCACCGTCCGTCGGCACGTGTTATTGGGAAAGTTCGTGTGCGAGCGGAACGACGGCATCATTCGTATATCTTGCCGGAAAGATGAACATAAAAAGGCTTGTTGCAAAAGAGCCGGGAGGGGTGCTTGAGGTATCATACGACGATAGCGGCTCTCCCGTACTGGAGGGACATGTGAGATTATGAAGAAATACGTTATGGCTATAGATGCCGGAACAACGAGCAACCGCGCTATATTGTTCAACAAAAAAGGTGAACCCGTATCCGTTGCGCAAAAAGAGTTTCCTCAGATATTCCCGCAGCCCGGGTGGGTCGAACACGATGCCACGCAGATCTGGTCGACGCAGCTCGGAGTATGCGTTGAAGCGATGAGCAAGGTGGGAGCAGATGCCGGAGACATCGCGGCTATAGGGATAACCAATCAGAGAGAGACTACGATAGTCTGGGATAAGAATACGGGAGAGCCTGTCTGCAACGCTATAGTATGGCAGTGCAGAAGGACGAGTGAATACTGCGAGCAGTTGACAGAAGAAGGGCTTGCCGACATGATCCGCAAGAAGACGGGACTGATGATCGATGCATACTTCTCGGCAACAAAGCTTCGCTGGATACTTGAAAATGTGCCCGGTGTAAGGCAGCGTGCCGAAGCCGGAGAGCTTCTCTTCGGTACGGTCGAGACGTTCCTCATATGGAAGCTTACAAAAGGCCGGGTTCACATCACCGATTATTCGAATGCAAGCCGTACGATGCTCTTTAACATCAATACGCTCGAGTGGGATGATGAGATACTAGAAAAACTGAACATTCCCAAATGCATGCTTCCGCAGGTCAGACCCAACAGCGAAGTGTATGCCCAAACCGATGAGTCGTTCTTCGGAGGCGGGATACCTATCGCGGGGGCAGCGGGCGATCAGCAGGCCGCACTCTTCGGACAGACTTGCTTTAAGAAAGGTGAAGCCAAGAATACATACGGTACCGGATGTTTTCTTCTGATGAACACCGGAGACAGACCGATACGGTCCGATAACGGGCTTGTCACAACTATAGCGTGGGGGATCGACGGTAAGGTCACTTACGCGCTCGAAGGTTCGATATTCGTTGCGGGTGCCGCGATACAGTGGCTTCGCGATGAGATGGGGCTTATAGAGTCTGCGGCCGATTCCGAGCAGATGGCACTGAAGGTTCCGGATACAAACGGATGCTATGTTGTACCTGCATTCACGGGACTGGGCGCGCCGTACTGGGATCAGTACGCGAGAGGCGTCATAGTCGGACTGACAAGAGGTGTCAACAGATATCATATTGTCCGCGCGACGCTTGAGTCGATAGCATATTCAACATATGAGGTCCTTGATGCGATGGAAGCCGATTCCGGGATAAAGCTTGAATCCCTGAGGGTGGACGGAGGAGCCAGCGCAAATGATTTTCTCATGCAGCAGCAGGCGGATATAGCAAACGCTCCCGTGCAGCGGCCGGTATGTATCGAGTCGACGGCACTCGGCGCAGCGTATCTTGCGGGACTTGCGACCGGATTCTGGAAAGACAGGGATGACATCCTTGCAAACTGCAGTATCGACAGGGTGTTTACTCCGTCGATATCAGATGCGGAAAGAAAAGAGAGGCTTGAGGGCTGGAGAAAGGCTGTCAGTCGTACAAATGACTGGGCCAGATAAAACCGAAAGGGAAACAATGGAAAAATACGACGTTATCATAATCGGGGCCGGTGTTTCCGGCTGTGCCACGGCAAGGGAGCTGTCGAAGTACCGCTTAAAGACTCTTGTCGTTGACAGGAATCAGGATATAGGAGAGGGCACGAGTAAAGCCAACAGCGGGATCGTCCATGCGGGTTACGATGCTAAGACAGGTACGCTCAAGGCAAAGCTCAATGTCGAAGGATCGCGGATGATGCCGGAACTGGCAAAAAAGCTCGGGATCCCGTTTGCGAGAAACGGTTCGATGGTTGTCGCTCTTTGCGATGAGGACATCCCGCATATGCACGAGCTTTACGAGCGCGGTGTCGCAAACGGTGTCGAGGGGCTCAGGATCCTTTCGAGGGAAGAGGCGCTGTCGATGGAGCCGAACCTTTCGGATGAGACTGTAGGTGCGCTCTTTGCACCGACCGGCGGAATCATATGCCCGTTCAGGCTGACGAGTGCTCTTGCCGAGAGCGCATACAACAACGGGGTCGTCTTCTCGCTTCTTACTGAGGTGACGGATATCAAAAGGATTGACGGCGGTTACAGGATAGATGCCGTCAAATACGATGAGTTTGACGCCGACAAGGATCAAAATGTTTCGTTTGAGACGAAGGTCGTTATCAATGCGGCGGGCGTATATGCCGACAGGTTCCATAACATGATGACGGACGATAAGCTTACGATCACGCCGAGAAAAGGCGAATACTGCCTTCTCGATACAACGGCGGGTTCTCACGTGGGACGCACTATATTCAGGATGCCGTCCGCACTCGGGAAGGGAATACTCGTATCCCCGACGATCCACGGCAACCTTCTTGTCGGACCGACGGCGACGGATCTTGACGATAAGGAAGGTACATTCACGACGGCCGAGGGACTGGCGGCCGTTAACACACCCGGCGCATCGGCAGTAAAGGACCTTCCGATGAAGGAAGTCATTACGTCATTTGCGGGGCTTCGCCCTCACGGCGACCGCGGTGATTTTGTCATAGGCGAGATCGAAGGATGTCCGGGATTTATTGACGTTGCGGCGATTGAGTCTCCGGGACTTTCGGCTGCTCCCGCGATCGGAGTCATGGTGGCGGGGATCGTAAGCGGGATACTCGGGCCCGACAAGCGCGATGATTTTGCCGGGGAAGTGGAGCCGTTCACTTATATGAAGTTCCTGTCGGAAGAAGAGCAGAAGGCCAAGATCGCCAAAGACAGCTCATACGGAAACATCATCTGCAGGTGTGCATCGGTCTCCGAAGGCGAGATACTCGAGACGATAAGACGACCGCTCGGAGCAAGGACTCTCGACGGCGTTAAGCGTCGTACCGGCGCCAATATGGGAAGATGCCAGGGCGGATTCTGCTATCCGAAGGTCATGGAGATATTGTCGAGAGAACTCGGCATCCCGATGGAGCGCATAACAAAGAAGGGCCGAGGATCCGAGATCCTTACGGGAAAGGCGGTGACGGATAATGATCTATAATGCGATCATCGTCGGCGGAGGTCCGGCAGGAATGGCTGCGGCGCTTTCGCTTGCAGAAAATCACATAAACGACATTCTCATCCTCGAGCGTGACAGTAAGCTCGGCGGAATACTCGGTCAGTGTATTCATAACGGATTCGGGCTGCATACTTTTTCGGAGGAGCTTACGGGCCCCGAATATGCCGACCGTTACATCAAAATGGTGAATGATGCAAAGGAGAGCATCGCGTATCAGAATGATACGATGGTCATGGATATACAGCCGGTCGAAGGAGACGATCCGAGATATCCGGTAAAAGAAGTCACGGCTTACAGCAGCCGATACGGTAAGCAGCATCTTAAGGCGAGATCTGTCATACTGGCTATGGGCTGCCGTGAGAAGGCAAGAGGCGCTCTTAACATACCCGGATACCGTCCCGCGGGGATATACTCGGCCGGAACGGCACAGAAGTTTGTCAATACGGACGGACTTCATCCGGGACGTGAGGTTGTCATACTCGGATCGGGAGATATCGGCCTTATCATGGCAAGGCGCATGACACTCGAAGGTGCGAAAGTGAAGATGGTCGTTGAGATCATGCCGTACTCGGGAGGCCTGAAGCGTAACATAGTACAGTGCCTTGATGATTTCGGGATACCGCTGCTTCTTAATCATACGGTCACTAACATCTTCGGCAAAGACCGTGTTGAGGCGGTTGAGATATCAGAGGTCGACGAGAACTTAAAGCCTATAGACGGAACAGGGCAGATCGTTAAATGCGATACGCTTCTTCTGTCGGTGGGCCTCGTACCGGAGAATGAACTGTCGCGAAACATGGGACTTGTTATGTCGGGAGCAACGCGCGGAGCCGTCGTGACAGACGATCTTGAGACGAGCTGCCCGGGAGTGTTCGCATGCGGTAACGTACTTCATGTTCACGATCTTGTCGATAACGTATCAAAGGAAGCCGCCGAAGCCGGAGCGCATGCGGCTGAGTATATAAGAAAGTTTGACGCAAAAGAAGAGGATCCGCTTCCGAAGCTTGATCCGGATTCCGAGCGTATGAAGAAGTTTGCGGCCAGGAACGCGACGAGAAACACGGCCAATCCGACCGGAACACAAACGGATGAGAACGGAAACAGCGTGCGCACGATCCCGTGTATAACGTGTCCGGCAGGCTGCATGATCAAGGTTACGTACAGGGACGGAAAGGTTCTTGATGTTACGGGTAACAGCTGCGATCGCGGCGACGCTTATGCCCGTGCCGAGATAACGAATCCGGTTCGTATGATAACTTCGATCGTCATGACAGAGGGACTGTCTGATCCCGTTGTGTCGGTAAGGACAAAAGAGAGCGTTCCGAAGGATCTGACGGATGATATCATAAAGGCCATAAAGGCTGTAAAGGTAACAAAGCCTGTAGTTGTGGGCGACGTTATCATAGAGAATATATGCGGTACGGGAGTGGATGTTATAGCCACTTCGGAAGCGGAGGCGTAAATGGCTAAGGTTACCGAATACGGATTTGAATCAAAGGATGAGCGGCACACACACATACGTGCCGTAAAGTGGGAGCCGGATGACGGCAGGCCCGTGGCGGTACTTCAGATCGTCCACGGTATGCAGGAGTATATCGACAGGTACAGTGAGTTCGCAACTTTTCTGACCGAAAAGGGATTTGCCGTCTGCGGACACGATCATATAGGACACGGTATGTCCGTTGAGTATTCCGAGGACCGCGGTATCATGCACTGCGCCCGTCCGGATGATGTAATGGTTGATGACATGTACACCCATTATGAGATGATCACCGGGATGTATCCGGACATTCCTTACTTCATCCTCGGCCACAGCATGGGTTCGTATCTTCTCCGCAAATACCTGTCGGTAAAATCACACCTTCTGGGTGATGTTAAAGGTGCGATAATAATGGGCACGGGAACAGAGCCGGACGGGGCACTTATCGCGGGAAGGATCATATGCAATATCGTGGCAGCTGTAAAAGGAAGAGATTACCGGTCAAAGTTCATCCCGAAGCTTATGTTCAATTCCAATTATAAGCGGTTTGATATCACGGGCAAGGATCCCGAGAACAGCTGGCTCAGTAAGAACACCGAAAACGTGCTTGAGTTTCTTGATAAGTCGAAACCGATGAACAGGTGTGATTTTTCCGTTAACGGATACAGGATACTCATCTGTTCGACATGGTTTGACAACAGGATGTCAAACATCAGAAAGATGAATATGGATATCCCGGTCATATTTGTGTCTGGAGAGCTTGACCCTGTCGGAGCACTCGGTAAAGGTGCAGTAAAGGCTTACGAAAAGTTTAAGGCAGCGGGCGTAAAAGATCTGTCCATAAAACTGTACGAAGGCGACCGACATGAGATCCTGAATGAGACGGATCGTGAAATAGTGTATAATGATCTGTATGATTGGATGCTAAAGAGGTTCTGATTGAATATTGAGACCGTTGAAAACATCATAACACTTCTTGCGGTTATCATCGCACTTCTCGGGTGCCTTTTCCGGTACATCAACCTGCCGAAGAGAGGCTATCTGCTGCTGTGCGTCTATTTTCTTGCGATACTTTTGAGCGACTACTACTGGGCGGTATATACGCTCGTTATGGGCTTCAACCCGTCCGTTTCCGAACTGATCGCATATATGGGGTGGAACATCGGATATTTCGTCCTGATCTTTGTTGTCATAAATACGAGTCCGACCCGGGGGAGATTTTTCCATCCGCTGATGCTGATCCCGGTACCGCTCAATATCGTTCAGTTTCTGATCTATATAAAGTGGGGAGGATTCCTCAACAATCTCTGGTCGGTTACCCTTAATACGATCGTTGTATGTCTGTGTCTTGGAACACTTATCCATTACAAAAAAAACAAAGAAAACGGCGCTCATTTCCCGTATCTTCATACATTTTTGCTTGCTTATGAGACGGCGCAGTTTTCGATGTGGACCGTTTCATGTTATGTCAGGCCCGACGGCCTGAAGGATCCGTATCTGTATTTCGAACTGATCTTTTACGTTCTCGCGGCTGTGCTGCCGTGGGCACTCGGTCGTGACTATATAGCCGAAGGAGAGGTAATACGTGAAAAGGGATCCGATGAGATAAAGTTCCAGGTCAGGATAGAATCAATCGTCTTTTTTGTGATATTCGGAGTGTGCGCGGGCGGATATTATCTTGGCCTCTGGATGAGGAATTCACTTCCGGAGGGTACCGCCGAGGGTGATGCGTACAATATCATAGCGATCATGCTGTTTGTCCTGTCCATATTCCTGGAGCTTCTGATCCTTGCCGTCCTGTATGTTATCGCTCTGAGGTACAAGATCACAAGGGAAGACAAACAGAAAGCGATCAGCAATAGGCGTAACAGGTTCAATCTTATACTGACACTTCTGGTAACGCTCGGTCTGATGATCTTTTCGGTTGTATACAATTCGCAGCTCTACTACGAAACGTCAGTTAACCGTATATATGAGAGCGGAGAGGACAAGTCGACAACGACGGCAAATGAGATATACAACTATCTGACATTTGCAAGCTCAACTCTTAAGGTTACTGCTGATACAGTCGATCTGATGGTTCAGAACGGTGACTCCCATGAGGCCATAGAAGCATATCTTCAGAACGAAACCGATAACTTAAAGAGCGATCTTGACGAAAACTTCACAGGTCTCTATGCATACGTTGATAACAGTTATATGGACGGACTCGGCTGGGTCCCTCCCGAAGGATATGATCCGACATCAAGAGACTGGTATAAATACATTACCTCAGCGGGAGGGCGAATGGTGATCGTTGCCCCGTATGTCGATGCACAGACGAACTCGATCGTCATCACCATAGGAAAACTTCTGACCGGATGCGGAACGGACAAAGGAAATGTTGTTGCACTTGACGTGATCGTCAATCATCTCCAGGATGTTACAAGCGCAGTCGATATCGGAGGGAAAGGCTATGCAATGATCCTTGACAGTGATGGGTTCATTGTGGCGCACAAGGATACGTCCAATAACGGAAAATACGTACAGGATGTTCTGGGACAGGACGTTTTTGCCACGCTTGAAGAAGCAAAAGAGGGCACCGTAAATGTTGAAGTTGACGGAGAGGAATGCATGTTCTTCGTTAACCGTGTCATGGATCAGTGGTATGTCGTGATAGTTGTAGAACGCTCGGAACTTCTGTCGGATGTACGTTCACAACTTGTGATCAACGTTGTGGTATCGCTCGTGATCTTTGCGCTGATCTCGTTGTTCTATTATCTCGGATATAAGAATGAACAGGCCTACGGCAAGAAGGTCGAAGAGATGAAGGTCAGCAGACAGAAGCAGGAGTACGAAGCCGAAGTGCTTCGGCTCGAGAAGCTTGCTTCGGATGAGGCGAATAGGGCGAAGAGTGATTTTCTCGCAGATATGTCTCATGAGATCAGGACGCCTATTAATGCAATACTCGGTATGAATGAGATGATCCTGCGTGAGACGGCGGAGGCCGGAACGCTTGAGTACTCGAGAAATATCAAGAGTTCCGGAAGAAACCTTCTGCAGCTTGTAAACAGCATCCTCGATTTCTCCAAGATCGAAGACGGTAAGATGGAGATCGTTCCGGTAAGGTACAGCGTCAGCACGCTGATAACATATCTGATCAACTCCGTGCAGGACAGGGCCGCCGCCAAGAATCTCGAGTTTAAAGTCAACATAGATCCCACCATCCCGAGCGAACTGTACGGTGATGATGCCAGGATAGATCAGATAATCCTGAACCTTCTGACAAATGCGGTCAAGTATACGCCGGAAGGAAGCGTTACGCTGAATGTCGAGCAGCTTGAACGAAGGGATGACAAGATACTTCTGTATGTCGAGGTCAAAGATACCGGTATCGGCATTAAGGAAAGCGACATGCATCGTCTCTTCGAGTCGTTCGAGAGACTTGATAAAGTCCGTAACCGTAACATAGAAGGAACCGGACTCGGAATATCCATAACAACCAAGCTCCTTGCGCTCATGGACAGTGAGCTCAAGGTTGAGAGTAAATACGGTGAAGGTTCATCGTTCTCGTTCGAACTGTGGCAGAAAGTTGAAAATGAGGAACCGCTCGGCGAGTACAAGATGGCATCGATAAGTGCCAAGGACTTCGGAACATATCACGAATCGTTCCGTGCTCCCGATGCCTGTATACTGGTTGTCGACGATACGAAGATGAACATTATGGTAGTCGTAAATCTTCTCAAGGAAACGAGGATGAAGATAGACACCGCGTTAAACGGGCGCGAAGCGATAAAACTTGCCGAGACGAATCATTACGACGTCATTCTGCTTGACCAGCGAATGCCCGGAATGGACGGCACGCAGACGCTCAAAGAGATACGTGCGCTTTCATCGGATCTTAATAAAGAGACACCGGTCATATGTCTGACCGCCGATGCCATAAGGGGCGCGAAGGAAAGATACATGGCGGAGGGATTTTCGGATTACCTTACAAAGCCTGTCGAGGGCCGTGATCTCGAGCGTATGCTTCTTGAGTATCTGCCTGCGGAGAAAGTTTCGAGAAATGCAGGGGGATCGGGAAGTGATGCGGAAGACTCCGGAAGCGTTTCGGATCCGGCGATCAATGTGCTTAAGAAGGCGGGGCTTGATACGAAAGAAGGAATGAAGTTCTGCGGAAACGATGAGAAGCTTTACAGGTCTCTTCTGACGGAGTTTGCGACCGAACACAGCCGCAAACGTCCGAAACTGGAACAGCATTACGGTAACAAGGAATGGAATGATTATTCGATACTGATACACTCCGTTAAGAGTTCGGCAAAGATGCTCGGCGCGTCAAAGCTGTCCGAAGTGGCGGCAGCGCTCGAGTCGGCGTCGAAGAGCAATGATGAGGCATTTATATTAAATGCTCACGATGATGCCATCAGAATGTATGATGAACTGTCAAAGCTCATAAAAGATAACTTTGATGTACCCGATGCACCGGATGACGGAGAGGACGATGAGGTTCTCGAGTTCGGACCGTCGGAAGAATAAAGGGAACAGACATGTTTCCCAAATGAATTTGACAATGAAATGCGGCTGGTATAAACTAACTTGGAAAGCAAAGGCGCTTCGGACCTGTCCGAAGTGCCCTTTTTTTGAGGCTGATTTTCAGGGTGATAAGAGATCATGGGAGTAAGAGAGGAATGCGGCGTATTCGGTATATACAGCCGTGACAATATACATGCCGCCCGTTACATTTATTACGGGCTGACCGCGCTGCAGCACAGGGGGCAGGAGAGCGCCGGGATAGCCGTGTGCGATATGTGCGGACCTATCGGGAACATAAGCGCGCACAAGGATATGGGACTTGTGAACGAGGTGTTCCATCACGACATTATCGACAAACTTCGCGGAAATATCGGTATCGGACATGTACGTTATTCGACGGCGGGAGGCAGCACCAAAGAGAATGCGCAGCCGATATTCATCAATTACGCAAAAGGCACGATAGCGCTCGCTCACAACGGGAACATTACGAACATCGATAAGATAAGAGACGACCTTATCAGCGAAGGAGCGGTCTTTACAGGCACCGCCGATTCGGAGGTCATCGCGTACAGGATAGCCGAGGAGAGGATGCATACCGCGTCCATAGAGGAGGCTAGCGAGAATGTCGCAAAGCTCTTAAAGGGTGGATTTGCGCTTCTGATACTAAGCCCCAAGAAACTTATCGCCATCCGGGATCCGTGGGGATTAAAGCCGTTGTGTCTCGGAAGCATGGGAAACATGAATGTCTGTGCATCCGAAAGCAGTGCACTTCGCGCAATAGGTGCCGATTACGTCAGGGATGTCGAACCCGGCGAGATGGTCATCATAACCGAGTCAGGTGTAACTTCAAAACAGATATTGAATTCCGCTGTTAAAGCACATTGCGTGTTCGAATACATTTACTTCGCAAGACTCGATTCGAAGATAGACGGTCTGTCCGTCTATGCCGCACGGATCGAAGGAGGAAGGTCTCTTGCAAGGCGTTATCCGGTTGAGGCCGATGTCGTTACCGGAGTGCCCGATTCGGGGTTGACCGCAGCGGCGGGCTTTGCGATGGAAGCAGGTATTCCGTTTGAACTCGCTTTTGCCAAGAACAGTTATGTCGGAAGGACGTTCATCAAACCGACAAAAGAAGAGCGCACGAGCGCAGTGGCGATAAAACTTCGCGTAATAGAAGACGTTGTAAAGGGAAAGAGGATCGTTCTGACGGATGATTCCATCGTACGCGGTACGACCCTTGCGAACATAATAAAGGAGATGAGGAGATTCGGCGCTCTTGAAGTGCATGTCAGAATTTCTTCGCCTCCTTTTCTTCATCCGTGTTATTATGGAACGGATGTCCCGGATAATTCCGAACTCATTGCGAACGGACACACGAAGGAAGAGATACGGCAGAGGATAGGAGCCGACTCACTCGAGTATCTGTCTATAGAAGATCTCGACGTGATGACGCACGGCCTGCCGCTTTGCAAAGCATGCTTCGATGGGAGATATATCGATGAAACAGAGATTTGACAGAAAAGTGATCCTTGAAGACGGAAGCATATACGAGGGCTTCGGATTCGGGAGCGCCGAAGACAAATATGTTGAGCTCGTGTTCAACACGTCCATGGTCGGATACCAGGAGATACTGTCTGACCTGTCATATACGGATCAGGCGGTCGTGATGACATATCCGCTCATCGGTAATTACGGTATATGCGATGACGACAACGAATCCGATATCCCCGGGATATCCGGGATGATCGTAAGAAACTGCTGCTCGGGACCTTCCAACTTCAGGTGTTCCGCCACGCTTTCCGATACAATGAAGAAGTACGACATAGCCGGAATATCCGGAATAGATACGAGAACACTTACAAGGCATATCCGGGACAAGGGAAGCTGTAAGGCCCTTATTACGGATGTCGGTAACGATAACGACCGTGCGCTTTCGGATCTTACGAACTGGATCCCGCCAACCGATCAGGTTGCAAGGGCGAGCACAAAGAACACATATGTCATTCCCGCCCCTTCGGGAAAATCACGTCGTCCCGTTGTCGTTATCGACTGTGGCATCAAGAAGAATATCCTCAGGATGATGAGCAAAAGAGACGCATCGCTCACGGTTGTTCCGTGGGATACCGATGCTCAAACGATACTGAAGTATGATCCGTGCGGAGTGTTCATTTCAAACGGCCCGGGAGATCCCGAGTCATGCGCTCCGACGATCGAAACGATGAAACAACTCATAGGAAAGCTCCCCATATTCGGCATATGTCTCGGACATCAGATAATAAGCCTTGCATACGGTGCCAAGACGTATAAGCTTAAGTTCGGACACCGCGGGGGAAATCACCCCGTAAGGAACATGCTGACCGGAAAGATAGAGATAACATCGCAGAATCATTCGTATGCGGTCGTACCGGAAAGCCTTCACGGTACGAATCTTGAGATCACGCATATCAATCTTCTCGATGATACGGTGGAAGGTGTCAGGTGCGAGGCAGACAGACTCTTCTCGGTACAGTACCATCCCGAGAGCGCTCCGGGACCTTGCGACAGTGAGTATCTGTTCGACAGGTTCTTTGACATGATTGAAATGTAACGGCGGAAAGGCAGGAAGATAATGCCCAAGAGAAGCGATATAAAAAAGATACTCGTCATAGGATCGGGCCCCATAGTCATAGGACAGGCGGCCGAATTTGACTACGCGGGAACGCAGGCTTGTCTGGCACTTCGCGAGGAAGGCTATGAGGTTGTTTTGTGTAACTCCAATCCCGCGACGATAATGACGGATGAGGTCATAGCGGATAAGGTGTATATGGAGCCGCTGACTCTCGAATTTGTCGCAAAGATAATACGTATGGAACGTCCCGATGCGATACTTGCGGGTATAGGCGGACAGACCGGATTAAACCTTGCGGTCGCGCTTGAGAAGAAAGGCGTACTTGACGAGTGCGGCGCAAAACTTCTCGGAACGAGCATAGAAAGTATTGAGATGGCCGAGGACAGGGAACTGTTCAAGGAACTGTGCGTAAGGATAGGAGAGCCGATCCTGCCTTCGCTTATCGCAGGCTCGATGGAGGAAGGCCTTGAAGCGGCGAATAAGATAGGATATCCGGTAGTACTTCGTCCGGCATACACGCTCGGCGGAACCGGCGGAGGATTTGCCGATAACGAGGAACAGTGCCGCGAGATAATGAAGAACGCCCTTGCACTCTCCCCCGCACATCAGGTGCTTGTCGAGAAGAGCGTCAGGGGATACAAGGAGATAGAATACGAAGTAATAAGGGATGCGAACGATACCGCGATAACGATATGTAACATGGAGAACATCGACCCGGTCGGCATACATACCGGAGACTCCATAGTTGTGTGTCCGAGCCAGACGCTTACGAACAAGGACTATCAGATGCTCCGATCTTCTGCACTCAAGATAATCCGTGCACTTAAGATCGAAGGCGGATGCAATGTTCAGTTCGCACTCGATCCCGATTCGTTCGATTACTATCTGATCGAAGTCAACCCGAGAGTGTCGAGATCTTCGGCACTCGCATCAAAAGCGAGCGGTTATCCGATTGCAAGAGTCAGTGCGAAGATCGCGGTCGGCATGCATCTCGAGGAGATACAACTTGCAAATACCGTTGCGGCATTCGAACCGTCTATGGACTATGTCGTAACGAAGATGCCGAGATTTCCGTTTGATAAGTTCTCGGATGCGAACAACAGTCTCGGCACACAGATGAAAGCTACCGGCGAGGTAATGAGCGTCGGAAGGACGATAGAGGAAAGTCTTCTTAAAGCGATCAGATCTCTTGAAGTCGGAGCATTCCATCTGTATCTCGAGAAGTTCGATCCGTACTCAAAAGAGGAACTTGAAGAATATATCAGGACCGGTACCGACGACAGGATATATGCGATAGCGCGTCTTCTTCGTATGGGCGAGACACCTTCTTGCATTTCGCAGATAACCGGAATAGACAGATTCTTTATCGACAGGTTCAAAACGATCACCGATATGGAGGAGCGACTTTCGGCTTCGCCGGGTGATAAGGATCTGTTATACGAAGCTAAGAAGATGGGATTTTCCGACCGTGAGGTCGGGGTGCTGTGGAAGAAGGATGCCCATGAGATATTTAATCTTCGAAAAGAGTGCGGCATCATGCCCGTCTATAAGATGATCGATACGTGCGCATCGGAGTTCAAATCCTACGTTCCGTATTTCTATTCGACATACGAGGATGAGAACGAATCGAAGATAACTTCGAACAGGAAGATCATAGTGCTCGGGTCCGGACCTATCCGTATCGGCCAGGGTGTGGAGTTTGATTATTCGACGGTTCATGCGGTCAAGACGATCAAGGAACAGGGATATGAAGCCATAATCATAAACAACAATCCGGAGACGGTATCGACCGATTACACGACGAGTGACAAGCTGTATTTCGAACCGCTGTGCGTTGAGGATGTAGTCAATATAATCGAGACGGAAAAACCCGAAGGAGTCATCGCGATACTCGGAGGACAGACCGCGATCAACCTTGCGGAGCCGCTTCTTGAGTACGGTGTAAAGATCATCGGAACCGACTGCGAGGCGATCGAGCGGGCGGAGAACAGGGACGCGTTCGAAAAAGTGTTGCTCGATCTTGATATTCCGCAGCCCAAGGGTGTTGCTGTCACCAATGTTGAGGCGGGAGTTGCCGCTGCCGAAGAGATAGGTTATCCGGTACTTGTACGTCCGAGCTTCGTGCTGGGCGGGCGTGCGATGCAGATAGTGTCGAAGGAAGAGGAAATGAGACGTTATCTCAAGAGTGCTGTTGAGATCGATGAGGACAAGCCGGTGCTTGTCGACAAATACATCAAGGGTAAGGAAGTCGAAGTCGATGCGGTTTGCGACGGTATCAACGTGTTCGTTCCCGGAATAATGGAACTTGTCGAGAGGACCGGAGTTCATTCGGGAGACTCGATAAGCGTATATCCTCCGTTCTCTCTTTCGGATAAAGTCAAGGGAACGATACTCGAGTATACGAAGAAGCTCGGTGTGGGCATAGGTATTGTCGGACTGTTTAACATCCAGTTCATCGTCGATGAAGACGAAAGAGTGTACATAATAGAAGTCAATCCGAGATCGTCGAGAACGGTTCCGTTCCTGTCAAAGGCAACCGGATATTCGCTCGCCGATATCGCGACAAAATGCATACTCGGAACTTCGCTTAGGGAGCAGGGACTCTTTACGATATATCCGGAAGAGAAAAAGAGATGGTGCGTCAAGGTTCCGGCATTCTCATTCTCGAAACTGAAGGGAATGGATTCGTATCTGTCTCCCGAGATGAAGTCTACGGGTGAAGCCATCGGTTACGATGACAAACTTCACCGTGCGATGTATAAGGCTCTCGTTGCGTCGGGGATAAAGCTTCGAAATTACGGAACCGTGATCGTATCTCTTGCCGATGAAGATAAGATGGAAGCGATGCCACTCATCAAACGATTTTACGATATGGGATTTAATATCGAAGCCACATCGCTTACAGGTGAGTACCTGAACAATTACGGAGTCAAGACGCGCATCAGGAAGAAACTGTCCGAAGGAAGCGAGGAAATTCTCGACGCGATCCGTTCCGGAAACGTTGCCTATGTGATCAACAGCCGTGCTGTTCTGTCGGGCGTTCACTACGTTGACGGCGCTGCGATAAGGCGCTGTGCGATAGAAAATAACGTTACGATATTCACATCGCTTGATACGGTAAGAGTGCTGCTTGACGTACTTGAGGAACAGACGATCAAGGTTTCAACGATATTCTGATTTGTACAAAAATTTTGTTTTCATCGACAAAACATTTGTGTAAATATGACTATTGTCAAATGACAAAATCGGTTATACAATCATCACATAAACAAAGGCGTTTGGAATTTACCAAGCGCCTTTTTTATATCTGACTATTCATACCGTCGCAGATCATAAGATCTGATGTGTTTTGGCAAAGAGGCCGCAGGAGACTATCTCCGGCGGCCTTTCGATTTTTCCGGGATGCATGGCGGAATATTAATGAGGAGGTGAAAAAATATGAGTGGTGAGATTATGGAGTACATCCAAAAAGAAGTCTACGGCGTATGGTTCCTCATAGGTGCCGCGCTCGTCTTTTGGATGCAGGCAGGATTTGCAATGTGTGAAACGGGTTTTTCGAGGGCCAAGAATGCAGGCAATATCCTGATGAAGAACCTTATGGATTTCTGCATAGGTACGGTAGTGTTCATCCTTCTCGGTTTCGGGCTTTTCCTCGGAGAGGATCCACTCGGTGGATTTGTCGGTCTTCCGACCCTTGACATATTTCCCAACTATGCATCGTTTGACTGGTCGAACTTCGTGTTCAACCTTGTGTTCTGTGCAACGACCGCTACGATCGTATCCGGTGCCATG
>JAEEJD010000180.1 GCA_016281675.1 Lachnospiraceae bacterium | reverse complement strand
TCTCACCTGTCTCATAATTATTTCAAAGCAACTTGATATGTGATGGATTATATCACCGCGATCACGAAAATAAAACAGTTGATTTTGCCGCAAAGCCAGTGTTTTCAAGGGTTTGCGCGATTGTGGACAGTGTGGATAAGAGTGCGTAAATTCATTATGGAAACTTCTAAAGATTGCTTCGTAAGTCTTTATGGACGCTCGGTTATCTGAATCGCTTACCCCTTATATACATGCGGGGATAAGCGATGGAACCTCGCGGTGCAATAAGGAATCCTCCCATCTTCGATGGGTCCCTCCTTATTGCATGTTATGTCAACAAAATATCCACAGCCCCGGTCAGCATCGACTGCCGTATCCGACTGTGGATAATGTGAATAAGTCATGATCCAACAAGATCATCCGCAACTTTTACTATGTCTCCCGCCCCCATAGTTATCAACAAATCACCGGGGGAACAATTTTGAAGGAGGAAATTTTCAATTTCGTCAAATGAACCAAAATATCCGGATAAAGTTCCGTAACTTTTTATAGCCTCGCAAAGATCCTTTGACGATATCCCGAGATCGTCGTTCTCACGTGCTGCGTATATGTCCGCGAGCACCACTTCGTCGGCCGCCGACAGCGCCTTTGCGAATTCATCGAACAGTGCTTTGGTCCGGGAATATGTATGCGGCTGGAATACGAGCCAGAGCTTCTTATGAGGAACGTTCTTCGCCGCCGAAAGCGTAGCAGCTATTTCAGTCGGATGATGAGCGTAGTCGTCGATCACCGTAACGCCGCCGATCTTTCCTTTATATTGGAACCTTCTGTCGGTTCCCGTATACGAACCGATACCGTTTTTGATATGGCCGGCCCCGATCTTCAGATGATCGCATACCGCAATGGCCGCAAGAGCGTTTGAAACGTTATGTGCTCCCGGAACCGCAAGACTGACATCGGTGAGGGTACTTCCGTCGTGCACAACTTCAAACGAGGCACACCCTTTATCATCATACTCTACCGAATGAGCCGTATAATCCGCCTTACCTTCCGCCGAGACAGTGACCACCCTGCACTTTACATCTTTTGTGATCTCCTCGTATCTGTCTATATCTGAGTTGATCACGAGCAGTCCGTTCTCCGGAAGAAGATCGGCAAATTTCTTAAACGAACTTCTTATATCATCAATGTCCTTGAAAAAATCAAGATGATCGGCATCTATATTCAATATAATGGATATCGTCGGGAAAAAGCTCAGAAAGCTGTTCGTGTATTCACACGCTTCGGTGACA
Organism: Lachnospiraceae bacterium; assembly: GCA_016281675.1. The sequence goes on along the minus strand of JAEEJD010000180.1, from coordinate 5,041 downwards.
AAGAATCCCGATTTTCCGATCCTGATGTTTCCTCCTATTGAAGGAAGCATTCCTCCGACTGAGACCGTAGGATCGGTTTCGGCATCGAGAAGGATCGATGTGAGCATCGAGGTCGTTGTCGTCTTGCCGTGAGTTCCCGATACGGCAATGCTCGTCTCGTAGTTCTTCATGATCTGTCCTAGAAGCTCGGCCCTTGTCATTGTCGGAATACCTTTGGCGATCGCCGCCGCAAGTTCCGGATTGTCTTCTTTGATGGCCGCCGTATAAACGACTATTCCCGTATCATCCTTGATATTCTCGCTTCTCTGCCCGCAGTATACGGTACAGCCCTCCGATTCAAGCTTCCTTGTGAGGTCCGAAGCGGCCCTGTCGGAACCCGAAACGGTAAACCCTGCACCGAGAAGGATCTCGGCCAGTCCGCTCATGCTGATACCGCCTATACCTATAAAATGAATCTTATCCGGTTTTGAAAAATCTATCCTGTAACTCATGCAATATATAATAGTCCTCCAAAGCCAAAAACACAATCAGTTGTGTTTATGAATATTTTACAAATACCGTGTCATATTTCGGCTTTTTTTGTTTATTTTTTCATAAAACTGTGATAAAATTCTAAAAGAGTGATTTTTACTCCATCAGACTACAGCTTGGAAAGACAGAGGTGTTAATGTGATTAAGAAAGAGATGATTGCGATGTTGCTTGCCGGCGGCCAGGGTAGCCGACTTGGCATTCTGACGTCAAAGGTTGCAAAGCCGGCCGTATCTTTTGGCGGAAAATACCGTATTATCGATTTTCCCCTCAGTAATTGCATCAATTCGGGCGTGGATACAGTCGGGATCCTTACACAGTATCGCCCGCTCAGGTTAAATACCCACGTAGGTATCGGTATTCCGTGGGATCTTGACCGAAACATCGGTGGTGTCACCGTTCTTCCCCCCTACGAGAAAAGTACAAACAGTGAATGGTATACGGGTACGGCAAATGCCATATATCAGAATATAGAGTACATGGAGACATATAATCCCGACTATGTTCTCATTCTGTCGGGTGACCATATCTATAAGATGGACTATGAGGTAATGCTCGATTATCACAAGAGCAACAATGCCGAGATAACCATTGCAGCCATGCCTGTTCCCATCGAGGAAGCCAAGAGATTCGGTATCCTTATCACAGACGAGAACAGACAGATAACCGAGTTTGAGGAGAAGCCCGAGAAGCCTCGCAGTAACCTTGCTTCCATGGGTATCTATATCTTTAACTGGAAGGCTCTTAAAGAGTCACTGACGGCAATGGCTGATCAGCCGAACCTTGACTTCGGAAAGCACATCATACCGTACCTGTTCGAAAAAGGCGGCAGATGCTTCGCATACGAATTCAACAGTTACTGGAAGGATGTCGGAACGCTCCATTCATATTGGGAAGCTAATATGGAGCTTATTGATATCGTTCCCGACTTCAATCTGTATGAGGAATACTGGAAGATCTATACCCGTTCCGAGACGCTTCCTCCGCAGTACATCTCCGAGAACAGCGTTGTCGAGCGCTCGATCATAGGTGAGGGAACGTACGTATACGGCCAGGTCTACAATTCCGTTATAGGATGTAACATCACGATAGGCAAGGATACGGTTGTCAGGGATTCCATCATCATGAACAACACACAGATCGGTGACGGATGCGACATCACCAAAGCCATCATCGCCGAAGATGTAGAAATAGGTAATAACATCACCCTCGGAGCCGGAGAGGAAGTTCCCAACGAGACCGATCCTTCGATATACACAAACGGTATCGTTACGGTCGGCGAGCATACCGTCATACCCGATAATGTTACGATCGGCAAGAACAGTATCGTATCGGGTGTCCTTACCAAGAAGGATTTTGATAACGGTACTCTGGGAAGCGGCAAAACATTGATAAAGGCAGGTGACGAACTGTGAGAGCGATCGGACTTATTTTAGCGGGCGGCAACACATACAGGATGAAAGACCTTTCACAAAAGCGTGCCATTGCCGCAATGCCTGTTGCAGGTAACTACAGGGCTATCGATTTTGCCCTGAGCAATATGACCAATTCCCGTATCACAAAGGTCGGTGTCATCACCCAGTATAACGCGGGAAGTCTTCATGAACATTTAAGCTCATCAAAATGGTGGGATTTCGGTCGTAAGCAGGGCGGACTTCACATATTCACACCCACGGTTACGAGCGATAACAGTTTCTGGTACAGGGGCACGGCTGATTCGATATATCAGAACCTTGCATTTCTGAAAGAAAGTCATGAGCCCTACGTTGTGATCGCATCCGGTGACGGTATATACAAGATGGATTACAACGAGCTTCTGGAATTCCATATCGACAACGGTGCGGACATTTCCCTTGTCTGCTCCGAGATCAATGATCCGAAGGATTGTGAACGTTTCGGTATGGTCAAGTTAAACGACGAGATGCGCGTTGTCGATTTCGAAGAGAAGCCGATATCTGCAAAATCAACGCTCGTTTCCTGCGGCATATATGTAATTAGAAGACGTCTTCTTATCGAACTCATCGAAAAATGTGCCGAGGAAGAAAGATTCGATTTTGTAAGGGATATACTTATCCGCTACATGGACATCAAGAAGATATGCGGTTTCAAGATAAAGACATACTGGAGCAATATAGCATCGATCGAAGACTACTACCGCACGAACATGGATTTCCTGAAAAAAGATGTGCGTGACTTCTTCTTCAGACAGTATCCCGATGTATATACGAAAGTTGACGATCTTCCTCCGGCAAAGTACAACGTCGGATCAAACGTACGCAATTCTCTTGTTGCGTCAGGTGCGATCATAAACGGAACAGTCGAAGGTTCTCTTCTGTTCAAAAAGGTATTTGTCGGAAGCAACTGTACGATCAAGAATTCGATCATCCTCAATGATGTTTACATCGGTGACAATACATACATCGAGAACTGCATTGTAGAGAGCGGCGGAACTATCCTCTCCAACTCATATTACAAGGGTGAGGAAGGACCGAAGGTCGTTATCGAGAAGAGTGACAGGTATGTATTCTGATACCGATGCAGAAATAAACAGGAAAGGATTTGTGAAATGAACATTACCGATGTCAGGATCCGCAAAATGACAAAGGAAGGGAATATGAAGGCAGTAGCCTCGGTTACTCTGGATAACGAATTCGCAATACACGACATCAAGATAATCGAAGGTGAGAACGGACTGTTCATCGCAATGCCGTCCCGGAAGACTCCCGAAGGCGAGTATCGCGATATTGCCCATCCCATTTCCCGGGAATCGCGGGAAGTACTTCAAAAAGCCATTTTCGAAGCATATGAGAAGGTGCTTCTTTCATAACCTTGTGAGGGTGGGAATCAAAAACCCCGGCAGAATCTGCCGGGGTTTTCCTATTGTGTCTGTTCCGTTTACGCTATCTAGAATCCGAGCTCTTCTCCGACAAGTATCACCTTGATCCTTCCCGGTACGATCGATGCCCTTGTCACTACTATCTCGCAGCAGATCGTGTGTTCCAGACAGTCTCCGCATCTTCCGATCTTAGCACACGGAGTGTCACAGTTAAGTCTTACCGTATTGGCCGGAGATGCGACATTTCTCGTACGGTCTATTCCCGCATCCACATCCTTTACGACCTTGTTCATTCCCGCTATCACGATAACCTGGTCGGGACCGTAGATCAGAAATGAAACCCTGTTTCCCCGTCCGTCGATGTTAATGAGTTCACCGTCAAGAGTTATCGCATTCGTGCTCATAAGGAACGTATCCGCATTGACCATTCGTGCCTTGAGCGCCTTCATTTCTTCGTCCGTCTTGCTGTTTTCCCTGATTATAAGATCGTGTCCCGCAGCCTTGATCTTATCCTTAAGGTGCGAATCGTCTATCGTCATGGAGCCGCCGTAAGCAACACTCTTTGAGGGACTTCCTATAAGTTCGAGGGCTTTCTCGCAAGCCTCTTCGATGTTATCCGCATAATATCCCTCCATCTTGCGCAACTTCAGTTTTTTGATGATTCCTTCAGCCTGGTTCCTGTAGGCTGTCTTCTTGTTCGCATCTGCCATGTCACCTTCTCCTTCCTTTTGTTCCTATCACTTATCACATGTTGAGAACTGTGCTACCGAAAAGGGTTTTCGTTCGCCGTCATAAAGAGCAACGAACCTGTCCGGACCCTTTTCGTATACAACGGGATATATGATATCCCCGAGCATTGCCTGACGCCTGTAATCGATACGAAGAGATGCTATATCAATATCTTCTATCTCCGACATCGCGAGTCTGACATACTGCCCGTTATTGACGTGCCGGTTGCTGTCCAGATGATGTGTCTGTATCTCTACGGGCTCTTTCTCGATCACCTTTACATCTTCACCTTCGGGTATCAGCACTTTTCTGGAGTTATACTCCATGTCGAGCTTCTCCTCTATCGTATAAGCACTTACCACCGACTGCGGAGCCTTTACCGGACGGACCGCCACGGAATCTATGAGCGTCCACATCGAATTGGCCTTTGCGATAAAGTTTCCCTTATCATCCTTCATATAGAAATTTCTAAGACCGAAGCAGCTTTTGAAACTGTACGGAAAGGTACCCACCGTAACATGGTCGCATAGCGACGGGAGTCTTTCTATCTGAACTTCCCAGTAATTAACTACCCATACGAGATTCATTTTTTCAAGGACGTTAAACCCCACGCCCGCATCTTCCGACTGAAATGTTGAACAATCCTGAAAAGCATCTATCAGACCCGTTACCGTCAGTCTCCTGTCAACACCGCATTCGCTGAATCCGATCCTTTTAGTGTATTCGTACATCTGTATCCGTACCTCTATTCCTTTGTGATATCGCTTCCGAAGAATATAACGGATATCGAGGAGAGTGTTCCGTCTTTTTTCATATCGGCTATGGCGCCGTTTATCGCTTCTCTTAGCGAGTCGTTGTCAGCTCCCTTTTTAAGCGGTATCGCATACATGGTCACTTCTTCATCCGTCGCCACGATCTGAAGCGACGTATCCCCCGTCGTGTTGAGA
>JAEEJD010000179.1 GCA_016281675.1 Lachnospiraceae bacterium | reverse complement strand
GATCGCAGCCGACGTTCTGACAAACTACACAAGGGCCCGCTTCGATTTCTGGTCGGAGTATTATCTGCCCGGCCCCGGTATCGCGAACAAGATGATCACGCTTGTTACGCAGTATCCGCATATCATTCTGTTCACGCTCTTTATCATCGTGTTCACCATGAAGATAAGGACCGTCAACCCCGTGACGAGGTTCTTCGGTAAATACTCCCTCGACTTTTACATGATGAATCTTATGGCGATCCTCATATTCAGACCGCTGTTTCTTGATTTTCCCGGAAGGATAACAAAAGACCCGCTCCTTGGCAGGTCCCTGTTCTTTGTATGTGTATTCGCCGCATCTATCCTTCTTGGAATGATCTATCACAGGATCAATGAAGTGATACGCAGGAAATTGTTCGGTTAAAGATCACGTCACATCATCGAGTTGCCAACCTTTAACGAATTGTACGGCGATCTCGGATCGGTATCGGTCGGATCCCATCCTCTTAATGATTTGTTCGTCTCGTCGACTCTTATGATCGGACTCGTGAGCGGATAGACAAGATTCGGATCGTTTACGACCTTTACGATCGTCCCCGGAACCGTGTTCTCATATATCCATTTCGCATCGGCAAGCGCCATCCTGCAGCAACCCATTGAAGCCGGTGAACCGAGCTTGTTGTACTGCCTGTACTCCAGCGTATCGGGCGAGTGTTTGTAATACGGTACCGAATGCATCAGCTCGTGCTGGTTGAACCTTACCGCATATCTTGAGTACACACCGCCGTTCATCAGATGCCACTCATAGTAATTCGTAGTCTTGTATGTTCCCGAATATGTGTTACCGTTCTTGCCCGTCGAGCAAGCACATACCCTTACCGGATTATTCTTAAGATCGAACGCTATAACCTGTTCGGTCCCCGTGTTGATCATTATAGAACTGACCTGACAGATCGCAACCGATGTCGGAATTCCGACTCCGGAAAAAGACTGCGACGAAGAAGTAATTGCAAGTGCCTCTATGGGTGCGCACATTGCAAGCAGCATCGCCGTCGCGGCAATTCCCGCAAATAAACCTTTTTTACTCATCAATCTCTATCCTCCCCTGCCCGTACGGATCCGCGTAATCATCTCCTATCGTTCCGCCGAGCGAATTGACGATATAGTCGATCAGAAGCTGATTATCAAGCCCCGCATTTTCCACTGTGACCTTCGCCCCATCAAACGAAGTGTATCCGTTTCCGTTATTTGTGAGAATAAATGCGTTGCCGGCGACAGTGTATTTGGCGGCCGGATCAAGATCCTTTCCTCCGACCTTGATGTCCGATACTCGTCGCTCCCCCTTTATTCCCGTCATGAGTCCGTTCTCGTCCTTCGTGCATCCGCTTGTGATCTTCGTATTGACCTTGAAGCTTATTCCCGATACCTGAAGGAATCCGCCCTCTTCACCGGGGGTCGATCTGCAGCTCCACTCGAGTGCGTCAGCTATCTGCTGTCCCGTCACCTCGATCACTACGTTTATGTTACCGAACGGGTGAACATTAATGATATCGCCGTATGTGATATCACCCTTTCGAATATCGGTCCTGACACCTCCGCCGTTTACGATTCCGATATCGGAGCCTGTCATTATACGTACGGCATCCGCACACAGATCACCCAGATTGGATTCCCGGGACCTTACTATTCTGATCGGGGTTCCGTCCTCGGTCTTCTCCTCGGGATCGTTTATCGTAAGGTCGACATCCGTCTTAGCGACAACTTCCTTTGTCTTTTCTTCGACTTCTTTTTGTTCTTTTTCTATGATATCGCTTATACCGTTACGGAAGTTCAACAGTTCCGGAGCGCTCACATTATTCTCCCACTCCCAGATACCGGTCTCAACCGAGCCGTCCTCGGCTTTGATATGACTGTATCCGATCGCATTGAACTTTGTGCCGCACGCACTTCTCGTAACATCAACACCGTCCTTGTTCTTGATCGTCATCTGGTCCGTATCGTGACTGTGTCCGTCAAGAAACACGTCTATTCCGGTCGTGTTGGCGATTATATCCATGCAGTTATACGGAGCGGCATCCTCGATATTTCCGACGTGTCCGAGAACATAAACATAATCAACGCCCTCTGCTCTTGCCGAATCAACGGCATCCTGAACCGCCGCATAAAGCCCGCTGCCGTCACCCTGCATGAAACCGTAAATATAGTTTCCGTCCGCATCGGCAAACGTCTTCGGCGAAACGGATGTCATGGTCTCCGGAGTCGTCACTCCGACAAAAGCAAACTTCTTACCGCCCGCTTCCTTTATCAGATAAGGTTCGAAGACCAGCTTTCCATCCTTGCGGAAATTACAGCTTATATATGGAAAATCAGCCATCTCGGTATACTTAACGAACTCATCCATTCCGTAATCGAACTCATGGTTACCGGGTATTGCAACATCGTATTTCAGGGCGTTCATTATAGGTATTATCGCCTCACCGCTTGAAACGGTTCCGATCAGTTCACCCTGCACCGCATCACCGTTGTCAACAAGGATCGTGTCACATCCCTTGGCCTCAAGATTGTCACGGATCTGCTCAAGTCCCACATATCCGAATCCCTGATCGACTCCGCAGTGAATATCACTCGTGTAAATGATGTATATATCCTTTGTCGGAAGCGAAGGAACCTCCTCTTCCTGTTTGGGTGCTTCCTCTTCAGGCTGCTGTGAAGTGTTTTCCGCTTCAGCCGCCTCCTCGAATATCTCCTGAGTCTTCTCGGGATCCTTGGCCATTGACTCAACAAGCTGCGATACCTGACCCGGATCTATATTACATCCCGCAAGCATCACGGATGCAAGAAGAGTAGTTATGATCGATACTGTTGCCAACAAACGTTTCATAATGATTTACCTCGTCTTCTTAACGGAAAAACCGAACTTTCCGAGATTTTCTCCGAGCGTAAAATACTCTCCGTGAGAATATGCGATAAGGCCCGTTGAAGCAAGATCAAACTTGCCGTTCTCGTCCATGTAGGATTCGTCTACCGTGATGCCTGCAACTTCGGCTATGAACATATCGTGCGAACCGAGCGGCATCACATCCTTAACCTTGCAGTATATGTTTACCGGGCTCTCGGCAATGGCCGGAGTGCTCATATAATCGGACACATATTCCGTCAGATTCTTCTCTTTGAACTTATCATAATCCTTACCGGATCTGACCCCACACCAGTCACATGCTCCGGTGAGCTTGTCCGTCACGAGATTTATAACGAACTCGCCGCTCTCCTTTATGATATCGTGCGAATACCTCTCGGGGCGTACCGAGATCGATACCATCGCAGGCTCCGAACAAATCGTTCCGGCCCATGCTATCGTGATTATATTTGCACGCTCGTTTCCCCTTTTGCAGCTTACCATCACGGCAGGCAGGGGATAAAGCATATTGCCGGGTTTCCAGTTCTGTTTGCTCATATAGGTGTCCTTTGCTGATTCTGTCGGAATTGCAATTATGTTTTGATTATAACAATGCCCGGATGTAAAATACAATCAGTAACTTACGAAAGGAAGTATAAAAATGGTACGTGAGATCACACGCGACGATCTTGATGCTTTATTGGAACTCTATCTTCACCTTCACGAGAAAACAATTCCCGCGCACGATAAGCATCTTGAAGAAACATGGGAAGCGATACTCGGAGATAACAAGTATCATATAATCGTCAACGAAACAGACGGGAAGATCGTGGCATCCTGTACCATGATCATCGTTCCGAATCTAACGCGCACGGTCAGGCCGTACGCTCTTATAGAAAACGTTGTCACTCATGCCGACTACCGCAAGAAGGGCTATGCGAGTGAGTGCCTCGCCTTCGCCAGAAAGCTTGCCGACAAAGAGAACTGCTACAAGCTCATGCTCACCACCGGCTCCAAGGATCCCGCCACCCTGCGCTTCTACGAGAATGCGGGCTATTCCAGCAAGGACAAGACCGCCTTTGCCCAGTGGATCAATATGGAGTATTGATCGTGCGCGGCTCATCGGCAGTTTACGGATCCGGCTTCGCGAAAATCAATCGCTTCACGATCCACACCATGGACGATCCGATCACATACCCCATGGCATCAAATCCCAGATCCACCCAGTCAAAGTGCCGCCCCGGCACATATATCTTGATAACCTGATCCGCCACCGATATACACATGCAAAGCAGCAGCGCGAACTTCTTCTTCCGGGCGGATATCGCCGCTGCCAATCCTAACAAAAAAAATTCGATCACATGTCCCAGCCGTCTGATCGCAACCGGCGAATCGATCCACCCCCTGAACGTATCCCATCCGAATCTGTCGCAGACCGACACGAGCCAGTTCCTGAATCCTTCGCTCAAACCGACCGTTCCCTCTGCGCTCTGAAGCGTCAGCAGCAGGATGATCACCGCCACTATCACAACCGGTATGAATGCAAATACTCTTTTCATGATATCAGTCACCTGTTCTTACTCCTGATCTTGGAGATCAATAAGATTATGTTATTATACCACCAAGCATTACTATTCTATAGTGGAAAAAGGGTTGTGAACGATACACATTCGCACTGCGCTTTGCTCCGTGCTCATGTATGTTGTCGCCAAGCGGCTATAAGCCGGGCAGGAGCACCGCTACGCGGTACCCTCATAAAAAGAGACGGCAACAATCACGCAAGCGTGTGTTGCCGTCTCTTCCTATGAAGGCACTTCGTGCCTGCTACAGCGTACCGTATGCCACCTTGGCTCGTTATCACTCATATTCAATAGTAGCCGGAGTTTTTGTTGAAAGGTCATAAAGGACGCGGTTGACGCCTTTGACCTCGGCGAAGATCCGGTCACGGATCTTCTTTAATAGTTCGTATGGGATCTCTTCGATCGTAGCGCTTGTGGCGTCGATGGAATTTACTGCGCGGATTATGACCATCCAGTCATCGGTACGCTTCCCGTCTTTGATTCCCGTTGATGTGAACGGAGGAACGACCGTAAAGTACTGCCATACTTTTCCTTCAAGGCCGGCAGCGGCAAACTCTTCACGAAGAATGGCATCGGATTCCCTTACGGCTTCGAGACGGTCTCTTGTAATAGCTCCGACACAGCGAACGCCAAGGCCGGGGCCGGGGAACGGCTGACGATATACCATATTGTCGGGAAGGCCGAGTTCCTTGCCGACTACGCGGACCTCATCCTTGTAGAGATATTTGACCGGCTCGACAAGTTCAAAATCAAGTTCCTTCGGAAGCCCGCCGACATTATGATGCGCTTTGACTCCGTCGGATTCAAGGATATCGGGATAGATCGTGCCCTGTGCAAGGTACTTGATGCCATCCTGTTTTGCGGCCTCTTCGGCGAACACGTCGATGAATTCCTTACCGATTATCTTACGCTTTGTCTCGGGATCGGACACGCCTGCAAGCTTGTCGAGGAAACGGTCGACCGCATCAACGTAGATAAGGTTTGCATCCATCTGATTTTTAAAGACCTCAATAACCTGCTCGGGCTCGCCCTTACGGAGCAGTCCGTGATTAACGTGTACGCAGACAAGATTCTTTCCGATTGCCTTTATGAGAAGTGCCGCAACAACGGAAGAATCAACTCCTCCGGACAATGCGAGCAGTACCTTCTTATCACCCACCTGCTCTTTTACCGCCTTTACCTGGTCGTCGATAAAGGCCTTTGCAGCCTCGGGTGTTGTTATTCTCTCAAGTGATTCGGGACGCAGATCAGCCATGATTTTCTCTCCTTTTTGTTACTGTCGTTTGAATGATTATGATATGGCAAAGAATTAATTTACCAATAAACACTATACCCCAACGCTACGTATTTTGAAAGGTCTATCTTTGACAGAGCAGCGATTATCATATAACATATATGAGTTGTGAAAATAGATTACTCTTTAAAACATGAAAGCAACCGCTCCGAGCTGGCCCACGGAATGCGCGACGGCATTCCGATCGGACTGGGTTATTTTGCTGTTGCTTTTTCACTCGGGATAACCGCAAAAGCGATCGGGCTCCTGCCCTCGACGTGCTTTATCACAAGTGTACTGCTGCATGCGTCGGCCGGTGAATACGCGGTCTATTCGATGATAGCCGCAGGTGCGACGTACGTTGAGATGGCGATCATGGTGCTCATCGCGAATGCAAGATATCTTCTCATGAGCTGCGCCATGAGCCAGCGGATGCATCCCGATTTGCCGTTTCTTCACAGACTGTTCATGGGCTTCGGTATCACCGACGAGCTGTTCGCTATATCGATCGCACGCCCCGGAAACCTCAATCCAAACTATATGTACGGCGGCATGATC
>JAEEJD010000178.1 GCA_016281675.1 Lachnospiraceae bacterium | reverse complement strand
TCTCAAAAAAATCTGCTTATAATGTAACGAGCGAGGCAGGTTTTTTATGGAACAGGCAATTCAAGGATTCATAACTTATTTACATAACGTCAAGAAGAAATCCCTGAACACGGAACTTTCATATAAGAGAGACTTAAGCAAGATGCAAGACTACTTCAACAGTGTCGGCATCAAGGATCTTAAGGATGTAACGGAAGATGCTCTTTCAAAATATGTGGAGCATCTTAATGAGAGCGGCTTTGCGGCAGCAACGGTCTCCAGATCGGTTGCGTCCGCGAAGGCATTCTTCCATTACTGCGCAAACGAAGGACTGATCACAAAGGATCCGACGGGTGTGCTGAAGGCACCGAAGATCGAGAAGAAGATGCCCGAGATCCTGACGATGGACGAGGTCACAAGACTTCTCGAGCAGCCCAAAGGCGATACGCCCAAGGAGATCCGCGACAAAGCGATGCTCGAGCTTTTGTATGCGACCGGCATCCGTGTATCGGAACTTATGAATCTCGAGATAAACGACGTCAATATGCAGATGTGCTACATTACCTGCAAGGATGCGTCAAAGGAACGCGTTATACCGTTCGGACGTGAGGCGAAGGCGGCACTCGGCCGTTACCTCGACGGCGGAAGAGCGGCTATCGTTGAAGATCAGTCATCAAAAGTTCTGTTCGCAAACTGTTCGGGACAGAAGATGAGCCGCCAGGGCTTTTGGAAACTTATAAAGTATTATGCCAAAAAAGCAAAGATCACCGCTGACATCACACCTCACACTTTGAGGCATTCGTTTGCGGCACATCTTGTGGAAAACGGCGCAGACCTTCGCGCGGTTCAGGAAATGCTCGGACATTCCGACATATCGACGACGCAGATATATGCGACGATGAATCATAACAAGATCAGAGAAGTCTATGCAAAAGCTCATCCGAGAGGATGAAGTTCAGGCTTTCTTCCCATATAAACAGCGTGGTATCTGAACCCGCATTCCTGAAGCAGAGCTTCAAGACGCGGAAAATCATTACACAGGGACGTTGTGGTGTGCGCGTCACTTCCGATAGTGACAAGTTCTCCTCCAAGCTCCCGATAACGAATAAGAACATCTTTACAGGGATTCGGCTCGCCGAGTCCCTTTCTGTATCCGCCGGAGTTGGCTTCAAGCGCGATCCCTTTGTCTATAAGAGCTTGCAGAATCGGATCGATCAGATCCGAGTATTCTTTATATGAATAATATTTATTTTTGTTCGGACCGTATCTGACAACATAATCAAGATGTCCGAGTGAATCGAAATCGGAAAATCCCTTTATGTCGGTAAGCGCCTCCGCAAAGTATTCCTCATATGCGGCGCGTTCCGTGCGTCCTTCATAGAAAGAAGGGAAGTAGGGATCCATGCGGTTTACGGTATGGACTGAGCCGATTATGAAGTCAAAATCATACCGCGAAACATAATCTGCGCACCAGTTTGTAAGATGCGGTTGAAGACCGAGCTCAACTCCGAAGAGGAGCCTTATCTTACCTGCATACCTGTCCTTCATTTCAAGATATTTCTCGTGATATGAATCGGTATCGAGCATGAATTCCGGATCATGTGATTTTCCCGAAGGGGGATAGTCTTTATCCATGTGTTCGGTAAAGCACAGTGTATCAAGACCGAGAGATATAGCCTGCTCGATCTGGTTTGCCATCGGCTCTTGGCAGTCCGACGAAAACGATGTGTGAATGTGGATGTCTGCTTTGATCATTTTTTGTTTCCTTTACAATCGGGCACCGGTCAGGGTGTATATACTTCATATGCGTATACAACTTCATCGTTTCTGTTGAGATAGAGCTGCATAAGTTTGGCTGTGTCTTCGGAAGGCTCTCCCATGACTTCTTTGAGGTCGTAGGCCGTTTGGTAACTGTGGATCTTGTCCTTCGGATAATCGATATAAAACGGTGTATAGTTCTTTTCGGCGAGTCCGTACACATGAAAACCTTTGCTTGGACTTACCATTTCGTAATCATCGTTAAAGTCGGCATCTTCAAGATGGTACTTCTTGATGAGGTCCGTATCCGATTCCGATACCCAGATCTCTTCACGCGCTGCAACGATGCCGTCTTCGGGAGTCTTCATGACAGTAAGGATGGACCTGACTGCGCCCTCGCCTTTACCGGCGGATGAGAGTTCATCGCTCTTTCCGGTAAGCGTAAGGGAAGTGATATATTTCCCGGCAAATGCCGAATCGGGATAGCGGCCGTCTCCGCCGTCGGTTTCAATAATGTATGCATATACAAATGACGCCCCGGTCTCATAACCGTTCACTACAAGGAACCTGCAATCGACGCAGGAGTCATAGCTGTTCTTATCGGGATACCAGTAAGCATAAGCGGTGTGGTATCCGCATACCGACATACATGGGTACATCATTTCGGATGCTTCCTTTGGGGATGTGATACGTATGTCTTCGGAAGCGGGAGCGCGATCGCCGAGAATCCGCTTTACGCTGTCGCCGACAAGCTTTTCGGGATCGCTGTATGCATCGTATTCCTTATCCGCTTTAAAGCATGTACTGATGACTCTGAAGGATGCATCCTCGTTTTCGTCCGTGCAGTAATATGTTCCGTCACCGTTTATTATGCATTCGGTGTTGTGAAGTCCGGGAAGCTTTGCTTTATTGACAAGGAACATCTTGTTCCTGCCGGGATTGCTTTCCGCATAGAACGCGTAATGGTCAACGTTGTTAAGGAGCACGGCGTATGGAAGTTCTTCGGGCTTGTCTTCAACGTAGTCCCAGCTGTCTCCGACATATGTACCGAAGTGTGTCGGCGATATCCAGTTCATTTCTTCTTCATCGAGAACGGAAGTTACCGCACCGGCTTCCAGGAATACAAGCGGAGCATAATCGGTGCGTTTTTCCAGCCCTTCGATGCCGTAAGGCGTAGTGTATTTGTACAGGATTTCATCCTTTATCTCTTCGGTATCGGGCTCTTTCTCGTATTTGATCGATTCGATCGAAAGCGAGTGCATGAGAGGTCCCGCAGACCTTACATAGTCGGAAAACTTTCCGGAAAAATCACACTCATAGATCGTACCGTTCGGATAGCCCGGCCCGGTCGAGCCCATTTCGCTGTCATGATACAACCCGGTAAAAGTGCCGTCCGGTTTAACGGTCATAGTCGTATCCCAGCCACCGGCCCCACTTGAGAATACGAACACCCAGTCGGACATCTCCGCAAAGATTTCAGCGGCAT
>JAEEJD010000177.1 GCA_016281675.1 Lachnospiraceae bacterium | reverse complement strand
GAAGGACGGACATATCAATCTCAATCTGAAAGTCGATCCCGAATGGAGGGATTTCTGGAGGAGTACATACAAATCCGTTATCCCCGCGTATCATCAGAATAAAGAGCATTGGAACACGGTTATCCTCGACGGAACGATACCGGATAAGGAAATAAAGAGAATGATCGCGGAGAGTTACGACCTTGTCACGGATTCGCCGACAAGAAGAATATATGAAGCCGTTAAAAGGATCCCGAAAGGATGCGTCGCCACATATGCGCAGGTTGCCGAAATGGCCGGCGACAGGAAGATGGCAAGAGCGGTAGGAAACGCTCTTCACAAAAATCCCGATCCCGAGAGTATTCCCTGTCATCGTGTTGTAAATTCAAAGGGAGAACTTGCGGGGGAGTATGCGTTCGGCGGGGCATGGAAACAGGCCGAGCGCCTTAAAAGCGAAGGCGTTGAGTGTACGAACGGTAAAGTTGATCTGCAACAATACCGGTACCGGAGCGGATATTGAATGAAGGATCATATAATACATCCGATACCGCCGTTATATGACGGGAGATCAAACATACTGATACTGGGAAGTTTTCCCTCCGTAAGATCACGTGAGCAGATGTTTTTTTACGGGCATCCGCAGAACCGTTTCTGGAAAGTGATCGCTTCTGTTTTTGATGCCAAGAAGCCCGAAACCGTTCCGGAAAAGAAGGACTTTCTCAGGAAGTATCATATTGCTTTGTGGGACGTGATAGGCTCCTGCGATATTGAGGGCTCTTCCGATTCGAGCATAGGGAATGTTGTTGCAAATGACATTTCGGCGATAACAAAGAGCGCCGCGATCCGCGGCATATTTGTCAACGGGAAAACGGCGGAAAAGTATTATAAGAAATACATTGAGCCCCGGACGGGTATCCGGGCGATCTGTTTACCGTCAACCAGTCCTGCAAATGCCGCGTGGAGCGAAGAGAGGCTGATAAAAACATGGAGTGAGCTGATCCTGAGGCATACAAATGACGGGTCAGCAGATCAACTGCCGTAAATGGACAGTCGATAACAATGTTCTGTCCGGATTTGCAGGAAAGCGTGAGGATGTATTATTATATGATATGAACTCAGTCATTAATACGGATATGACAAAGGGAGAGTATCATGATCCTGAAGGGAAAGCGGGCGAAGACATACCGTTTATTGCCAGGATCATCTGCGTGGCGGATTCGTACGATGCCATGAACACAAACAGGGTATACAGAGACAAACTCTCGAAGGAACATATTCTCGAAGAAATAGAAAGATGCAAAGGAAAACAGTTTGATCCGAAGATCGCGGATGTGATGATAACTCTTATCAAAAACGATGAACTGGAGTGAATGAAAATGACCGGAGGGAAAGGAAAATTCAGATTGTGGATGATCCCGATATATGTGATCCTCGCTGTCATTCTTGTGGCTGCGACATATGTTTCCTATGTGTTTCTGACGTTCTCAAGGATTGAAGACAACGTTGCGCTTAAACCACAAGGCAGTTCCGAAACAAGCGCCCAAATCGGAGAAAAATACACGATAGTTACATACAACGCAGGATACGGCGCGTATACGGCAGACTATACTTTCTTTATGGATGAGGGCAAGGAAAGCCGGGCCAGATCGAAAGAGAGCGTCATCAACTGCATCGATAATATCGCCGAAACAGCGCTTTCTTTTGAACCCGATATAGCACTGTTTCAGGAGGTGGATACCGATTCCACAAGGAGCTTCCACGTGGAGCAAAGGGATATGATAAACGCAAAGTTCGCCTCGAAGGGTGATTATGACAATGTTTTTGCCGAAAACTATCATTCCGCCTATCTGATGTACCCGATCACCAAGCCTCACGGAGCATCCAAATCCGGGATACTTACCGAATCACGCTTTAAGATCGATTCAGCGCTCAGACGGAGCCTTCCGATAGCCACAGGGTTTAAGAAGATACTCGACCTTGACAGATGCTACAGTATTTCGAGAATCCCGACGGATAACGGCAAAGAACTGGTCGTGATCAATCAGCACCTGTCGGCGTACGGAACGGATGCCGAACAGGGGAACGCACAGCTTGAAAAGCTTTTCTCTGACATGCAAAAAGAGTATGAAAAAGGAAATTATGTGATCTGCGGCGGTGATTTTAACCATGATTTCACCACCACATCAAAAGAATACTTCAACCCGGGGACCGATAAATCTTACAGCTGGTGTGAGCCGTTCCCGGACGACATCATTCCGGAGGGATTTAGTAAATGCACTGAGTATACAGGCGACCTTGTTTCCACATCAAGGTATACAAATGAGCCTTACAGCGCAAACAGCTTCACGGTGATCCTTGACGGGTTTATCGTATCAGATAACATTTCGGCTCTATCCGTCAGAAATGTTGACACCGCATACGAATACACGGACCACAATCCCGTGGTCATGGAGTTTGAACTCAACTGAAATCAAAATAATACTTGACATATTAGCATACGCTAACTATACTGAGCCATAGTTAGTGATGACTAACACAATGGAACGGGGGATGACGGATGGTTGCATGGATAACGGCAAATCTCGGAACTATCGTTGTATCGATAGTACTCATAGCCATAGTGACAGCAGTGATCTTTAAGCTGATAAAAGACAAGAAGAACGGAATATCCTCCTGTGGCGGGAACTGCGCGCATTGCGGGATGTGCGCATCCTGCAGGAGGCCGGAAAAAGAAAGATGAGGTGATCACATGAACCTGAGTATCGTTTCGGGAATAATGATACCGTTTGTCGGAACCTCACTTGGTGCGGCGTGCGTACTCTTTATGAAGAACCAATTGAAGGCATCGGTTCAAAGAGCGCTTTCGGGATTTGCCGCAGGTGTTATGGTGGCGGCTTCGGTATGGAGCCTTATCATCCCTGCCATGGAGCAGTGTGAAGATATGGGGAGGCTGAGCTTTCTTCCGGCATTTATCGGATTCTGGCTCGGTATACTGTTTCTGCTGATGCTGGACTGCCTGATCCCGCATCTTCATGTCAATGCCGAAAAGGCGGAGGGGCCAAGGTCTGCTCTCAAGAGGACTACGATGATGGTCCTTGCCGTTACACTTCATAATATTCCCGAAGGAATGGCTGTCGGTGTCGTGTACGCCGGACTGATATCCGGTAACGCACTCATAACATCCGGAGGTGCGCTCGCGCTTGCGCTTGGAATAGCGATCCAGAATTTTCCCGAAGGGGCGATCGTATCGATGCCGCTTTGTGCCGAAGGAAACGGAAAGGCGAAGGCTTTTCTGTACGGGGTGATGTCAGGTGCGGTTGAACCGGCAGGTGCGCTGCTGACGATAGTCGCCGCAAGTTTCATCGTTCCCGCGATGCCGTATCTTCTGAGCTTTGCGGCGGGAGCAATGATGTATGTTGTTGTCGAGGAACTGATCCCCGAGATGTCGGAGGGGGAACACTCCAACGTCGGTGTTCTGATGTTTGCCATGGGATTCACGCTCATGATGGCACTCGATGTGGCGCTCGGATGATGGTGCCGCTTTTTAACGAACGCAATCATATTTAACAAAAATCACTCTCAAATGTTAATCCCGGTTGGTTGAAACCGGGATTATTGTGACTATAATTTAGTTAAAAAAAGTAGCAAAGGTGGTACGATTATGAGAAAGACTTACATTGACAACATTCGTTGGATAACCGTTGTGCTCGTTGTGATCTACCATGTTATCTATATGTTCAACGGTGTATCACTGTTCGGGGTCCTCGGTCCGTTTTCGGATCATCAGCCCCAGGATATTTACCAGTACATCGTATACCCGTGGTTCATGCTCCTGCTGTTTACCGTATCGGGAATGTCGTCACGGTTCTACCTGGAAAATCACACAGATAAGGAATTCGTCACAAGCAGGACACATAAACTGCTTGTCCCTTCAACGATCGGTGTTCTTCTTTTCGGATGGGTGCTCGGATATTATAACACTGTCATCGCCGGGGGATTTGAATCGATCGCGGCATTGCCGAAGCCGGTCATTTGGCTGATCCTTTGTGCTTCGGGGACGGGTGTGCTGTGGTATATCCAGACACTCTGGCTGTTTTCCATGATCCTTGTGCTGATCAGAAAAGCGGAAAAGGACAGACTGTATGAAAAATGCGGGAAGGTGAACGTTCCGATCCTTATCGCGCTTACTGTTCTCATCTATGGCGCGTCACAAATACTTAATACTCCGATGATAAGCGTGTACAGGTTCGGGATCTACGGTGCCGGATTCCTGATCGGATATTTCGTTCTTTCGCATGATGAGGTGATGGAAAGGGTCGGAAGATCATGGATCCTTTTAAGCGTGCTCGGCCTTGCCTCGTGTGTCGCATTTGTCGCAACAAACTGGGGAAAGGCATCGTATGTCGATCCTGAAGTACTTAAGACGCTCGTTTGCAATGTGTTTGCGTGGCTGGCGACTCTCGGTATCCTCGGATTCATGAAAAAGTGGGGTGGTTTCGAAAATGCGTTTTCGAAATGGATGAACAAAATGTCATGGGGACTGTATGTATTCCATTACCTGTTCATAGCCGTGACTGCGTGGTATCTGCGCTTGTATGCACCGACACTTTCTCCTGCGGTGGTCTATCTTCTCACGGGGATTGCAGCGTTTACCGGGGCATATATTCTTTACATCGTAATGTCGCATATACCTGTACTTCGGTGGTGTGTTCTTGGTATCAGGAAAGGAAATAAAGTATGAGCTTTGCCGATAATCTTACGTCACTTCGAAAACTGAACGACATGTCGCAGGAAGAACTCGCGGAGAAGATAGGTGTATCACGCCAGACGCTTTCCAAGTACGAGACGGGCGAATCGCTTCCCGACATCGAAAAATGCAGACTGCTTGCAGACGTGTTCGGCGTCAGTACGGACGATCTCATATCGTATGAAAAGAATGCCGAAGACAGTCACGGACTCGAGGTTCCGCCAAAGGGGAAGCACATCTTCGGGATGGTAAAGGTGACCGAAAAGGGGCAGATAGTCATTCCGGCAAAAGCCAGAAAGGTCTTTGACATCAAACCCGGTGATGATCTTATCGTCCTCGGGGATGAGAGCCAGGGTATCGCACTCATCAAAGAGAAGGGGCTTCTCGGCCTTATTGCCCAAGCCAGGAAAATGTAACCTCAAGCTACTTGATAGCGCCTTTCTGTGGTATAATATCTAGTTGATATGTATACCTTGTTTATGACAATCCACCATGTGAGTATAATTGTTCTGTTTGTCGAAAGCCTTCTGGTCTTGCGCAATTGGAGCAACCGCCTGCATTCATATCTGTTTCTCAGCTGTGTCGCGACACTCGTTAACAACATCGGGTACCTTCTCGAACTGAAATCAAAAAGTCAGGCAACATATATCGCTGCTGTTCAGATGTCCTACTTCGGCAGAGTCTGGATCACGTTCGCTCTGTTCATGTTTGCGGCAAGACTGTGCCGTATCGGGATACCGCGGTTTGTTACCGACTTTCTGCCGTTTGTTCATGCTGCCGTATATCTCTGTGTTCTGACGTTTCCTTATCATCAACTTTATTACAAGAATTATAAGTGGACGAGGGGAGACATCTTCCCCGTGTTCATACATGAAAACGGGATCGTTCATAATCTCTTCATGTCACTGACCGTCGTCTATATTATCTTCGGGATGACATGGCTGTTTATAGCGTGCAGAAAAGAGAAGAACATCAAAATGAGAAACCGCCTGCTTGCGGTCCTTGCCGCGGTCACAACGGAAAGCGTGTTCTTCGTTCTTCAGCTCATAGGCTATATAGGCATTACGAAGATATATGACGTATCAATAATCGGAAATACGTTCGGAAATGTTATCCTGTTTGTTGCCATATTCAAGTACGACCTTCTCGGAACGACCGATATCGCAAGGGAAATGATGATCGACAGGATCGCTGAGGGTATCATAGCCGTCGATAATGCCGGCATCATAAGGTATTATAACGAACATGCCAGAGAACTGTATCCGCAGATCGTAGAAGAAGGTGCGTCCCTTCCGGATGCGATCACCGAGGCGGAAGAGACAGGTGACGTCATCAGAATAGGTGACCGCAAGTATTCAACCGAATCAAACGAACTCATACATAAAGGTGAGAGGCTTGGAAAGCTTTACGCACTCATCGATGATACCGAGCATTTCAGATATATGGAAATGCTCGAACATCAGAAGGAGATGGCTGACAGTGCGAGCGAAGCTAAGAGCAGATTCCTTGCGAATATGTCGCATGAGATCAGGACACCGATCAACGCCGTTCTCGGAATGGATGAGATGATACTCCGTGAGAGCACGGAAAATCCCATACGCAAATACGCATCAAACATCATGTCCGCCGGAAGGACTCTGCTAGCACTCATAAACGACATACTCGATCTTTCCAAGGTTGAAGAAGGAAAGATGGAGATAATATCGGTTCAGTACGATCCCGCATCTCTTATCAACGATCTTGTCAACATGACTGCCGACAGGGCCTCAAGAGCGGGTCTGAAATTCGATGTCAAAGTAGATGAACACATACCGCGGATCCTTTGCGGAGATGAGATCCGTATCAGACAGTGTGCGCTTAATCTCCTCTCGAATGCCGTCAAGTACACGGAAAAAGGTTCGATTCTTCTTGAGGTGTTCAGCAGTCCCAAAGATGACAAACACGTTCTCCTGACGGTATCCGTGACCGATACCGGAATAGGTATGCAGAAGGAGGACATGGATAGGCTGTTCTCGCCGTATGAGCGTCTTGATGAAAAACGAAACCGTGCGGTTGAGGGAACGGGGCTTGGAATGGCCATAACGAGGCAACTCCTTGATCTTATGGGATCATCGCTTGACGTTAAGAGTGAGTACGGGAAGGGCTCCTGTATCTCGTTTTCGATTGAACAGGAAGCGGTAACGAAGGATGAGATAGGTGATTTTTCAAAAAGGATCAACGATCCTTCGGAGCGTCTCAAAGAGTATCATGAAATGTTCCATGCGCCGGATGCGAGAATT
>JAEEJD010000176.1 GCA_016281675.1 Lachnospiraceae bacterium | reverse complement strand
ATGATTTACCCATCGTTACGAACAGATCGGAAAAGTTGTCCATTGTGGGATGCTGGGCAAATACTCTCGGAGGGAACTTAAACAGTTCGTCCAAGGGCTTTAATGCCGCACTAACCGCATATACGATGGGGAAAGCCATGATACATGCCACAAGTACCAGGAAAATGTACAGGGCGATGTCACCGGCGATGGATCTGTTGGGTTTTCTTCTCTTGATAAGAGGTTTTACATATACTTCTTCTTCTATTGCTGCGTTCTTTTTCTTTTTGCTCATTATCAGGTTCCTACTCTTCTTAACAGACTCTGAATTGCTTTATTACATAAGATCATCATCAGGAACAGTATCGTTGCTATCGCACACGCATATCCCATCTCGAATCTTGAAAAACCGTAGTCGAAAAGGTGGGTTACTATCGTACGTGCCGCATAGTCGGTTGAGGGGTAACCGCAGAGCGCCATCGTAACGTCGCAGACACCGAAGGCCTGGGTTATGGACATAACCGCACCGAACATCAGCATGGGCTTCATGTTGGGAAGGGTGATGTACCAAAGTTCCTGCCATCTGTTCTTGACACCGTCCATGTATCCCGCTTCATACTGTGAGCCGTCAATACCCTGAAGACCGGCAACGAATGAAAGGAATCCGGTACCCAGACTCATCCACAGTATTACGACCATACATATCGGAAGCATGTATACGGGATTGATGAGCCATAGGATAGGCGCATCGATTATACCTATATTCATCAGGAACGCATTTACGTAACCGTATGCATCACCTCTGAAGAATACCGAGAAGATAACGTAACAGTTACCCGCGATCGAGGGAGCGTAGAAAACGACAACCGCTACGGAACGCACCCATCTGGGGAGCTCGTTGATGAGCCATGCAAAGATGAATGACATTATATATCCCAAGGGTCCGGTAAAGATCGCTATCATGAGCGTATTCTTGATAGATGTCAAGAATATCTCATCTTCGAGTATAAGCGATACATAGTTCTGGAGTCCCAAAAATCTCGGCTTCGACAGGATATTGTAGTAAGTAAAACTGTAATATATGGAAGCCACAACGGGATATACGAAAAACATGGCGAAGATCAGGGCGTAAGGCGCTAAGAAGAGGTAGCACATCTTGCTGCGCTTCATCTTCTTGACGGCAACCTTGGCGTCATGTTTTCTCATTATGAAATACTTTTGAAAAAACTCTCTCATTCTTCCATTTCTCCTATCGGTTTAACTTCGGTCCACATACCGAATTCTTTACGCTTACGCGTTATCTCGTCGTCTATCTTGACCGAATAATCGATAATTGTCTCTCTGGTGTCGTCCTTATCGTTAAGCACTTTACGAAGTGCATTGGTGATATGACGTCCTGTGTAGTAACCGCCGGGAACTTCTCTGATACCTACCGTCCAATCCCACTGCTCATTGAGTATCTGGATGTCATGATAGCTCCAGGAAAGCTGTGAGAATGCATCTCTGTTGGATGTAGCGTAACGAGCGGAGGATCCGAGGAGTGCCTCGATCTCACGTCCGAAACGTACCTGAGTATCGGGATTTGCCCACCACTTCATGAACTCCCAGGACTGATCCTTTTTGCCGTCGTGGCAATCGATCATCATTGTTGCGGTACCTGCCACGAAGTCGGAACGGTCGATATATGTGGATCCGTCTTCAAGCGTCTTCTCGGTACCGGGGATCAGTGTGAAGTCCCAAAGACCTCTGATCTCGGGTGCGGATACCATAAGCGTGTTGTATGTCTGATATGAAATGATACCTATCGGCATTTCTCCCGAACGGAAACGGCTTACAAAGTCGTAAATGCTGGGAAGACCGTAGTCGTTAAAGTATCTTTCGTAATCATCGAATGCCTTGATACCGGCTTCATCGTCAACCGTCGTAAATGTTCCCGTTTCGTTGTACATGTCACCGCCGTTCTGATAAAGGAGCGAGAAGTACATCGAAAGGTCGGGGTTGTTACTCATTACCGCCGTTGAGGCAGCCGCCATGTTGGATGCACCGGCTGCGGAAGGTATACCTACCGAAAGGTTGTTACCCTGAATGGTGGGAAGCATCTCTATGAGTTCCTGCCATGTATTGGGCGGTGTGAGTCCGAGTTCGTCGAGAATGTCCTTACGATAGAACATTACGTTGAAGGTCTGTGTCTCGGGCACTCCGTAGATCGCATCATCAAGACGGAACTGCTCGTACGAACTTTCTTTGTAATGGGAAAGAACCTCTTCCCAGCCTTCAAACTGTGTAATGTCAACCGAAGCTCCACGAAGTGCGAAGTCGACGGGGATATTTGAGTTAACGGTCAGCACGACGTTCGGTCCGCGGCCGGCCATAACGGCACTTAACAGTGCACCCTGGTCAACGATCTCAACGTTTACAGGTACGCCCGTATTCGGTGTGAAGGAATCGTCGATCATCGATTTAAGGATGGTACCCTGGTCACGACCGGTAAGTACCCATACCTTTATAACCTGTGAATCTTTGTCCTTGTCGTCATATACGTCTCCGACCGAGTTGTAATCAACGAAGAAGGAAGCGATAAATGACTTTATCTCATGCCAGGCCTTCGTAAAGAAGTTGGCTTTTTCTTTCTTGGGTGTGACATCGGTTCCCGAAACAGTGATGTAGTCCACATCGAGACGTGAAATACTTAAGTTAAGCTGTGCGGTACCGAGTGCGGTAACGTTATCCTTGAATGTAGTAAACTCAAGCGTGATCTTCTGGGGCTTTTTGCAGAAACGTTCAAGCTGCTGGGCAACCGTCTGCGCCGAAGCGATGGAGTCTGCTTTCTGTCCCGAATAAGCAACCATATCGTCAACTATCTTGTAAAGTCTCTTGGATTCAAGACTCATTGCATCCATGATCTCGGGATAGTTGATATTGATCTTGTAATCTCTGTACTGGTCGGGATTGGCACCGGTGTATACGAGAAGTTTTCTGTATACCTGGTTGAGTCTGAAGGTGGAATTCTCGAGTTCCTCGAGTATTGCGCCGAGATCTCCGAGCGTAGCCTCAACTCTTATGGTGTGCTTACCCTTTGTAAGATAGAAGTTGTAAGGAGTTCCGTTTTCATCGGCAAGATCCTTGCAATCCCAGTCGTTTCCGTAAGCAAACGAAACCTCGTTGAGTTCTTCGAAAGGAACTTCTCCGTCTATATAGATCTTTCTGTTGGAGACATTTCCTCGCGAATAATTCTGACGGGCTTTGATCATTATGTTATAGTAACCGTCTGCGGGAACTTCGAAATCCCACTCTATCCACTGTCCGTTATCTCTCCATGTCTCGCCGCCGACATAGTTAAGGACCGTATAGGTTACACTGTTGGGCTGGGTTGTGGGTGATGAACGGTCAAATTTTGCATAAAGGGAAGATTCGGAACGAACGGTCGAATTCTCACCCTGGATAACCGAAAGATAATCTTTGGCTTCCTCGGGAGAATCGATCTTGGGAGCCGCCGCCGTGTATTCTTCGTAAGACAACGATCTCTTTACGCCCACTACCGAAAGCTTTTTGATATACATGGGCTCGTTGGCAGCTTCAAAAGCGATCTTCTGCTCACCCTTCTCCAAATAGAAACGAAGGGGTTCTTTAACATAACCCATATCGTCTTCAAGAACTTTCGACTGCCATCCGTAAACTTCAACCTGGGTGGGACGTATCTCGTTGCCCTGGTTGTCGATCTTAACGGGACCTCCGTCGGTCCACATTCTTGTGAATGATACGTTTCTTGCTACTTCATAGGGAACTTCGCCGTTTACATATACGGTACGTTCTGCCTGTACGCCGCGTGATTTGGGAATAAAATATTCGAGATAAAGATTATAGAAACCCGTTTCGGGTATGTTGACTTTCCATTCGACAAGCGATTCGTTGTCGGTAAACAATACTTTGCTTTCGCCTTCAAAATCGTTCTCAACCCTGGCTTCGCCGTTACCGGTGTTGGTGAACTTAAAGATGTCGACATCGACATCCTCGGCGCTATCCTTGGCGTCGGAATGTTCATCGAGATATCCCGAGTAAGTACCTGTTCTTTCAAGTCCGGCTACATCAACCGAGAGATCCGTGCCTTCGTATTTTTTGTGGAAATCGTCCTTTTTGCCGTGAGCCAGTAT
>JAEEJD010000175.1 GCA_016281675.1 Lachnospiraceae bacterium | reverse complement strand
TATGGATGTATTTGAGCTGTGGAATTCAAAGGATTTCATCTATACCGATGAAGTAAAGGCAAAGTACTTCGAACTTGAGAAGGTCGGAGGAGAGTTCACATACGAGACGGAATACCGTCCCGAAGACGATGAAGGAGAGGTTCGATATTACAAAGCCGATGCAAAGAGGGTGGAACTTCTTGACGGTTCAAAGGTAATGGTAACCTGTTATACGGATATAACACAGAGCAAGCACCTCGAGGAGCAGCTTAGGATGCTCTCCGAGACGGATTCCCTTACGAGAATAGCTAACAGACGATGCGGAGAGTCTCAGATCAGACTCCTTATGGAGGAAGGTATCCCCGGAATATACTGTCTTCTTGATATCGACGGATTCAAGAAGATCAACGATACGCTCGGACACCAGACCGGTGATGATACGATAGTCGCTGTCGCAAATGCCATAAAGGCAAGCTTCAGATCCAATGACATATTTATGAGACTGGGCGGCGACGAATTCGCGATCTATATGAGAGGCGTAGTAAAGCCCGAACTTGCAAAGATAAGGATAGCAAGGCTGTTCGAGAATATCGCAAGGATCGAACTTGACAGTCTTCCGAAAGGCTCGATCACGATCAGTCTCGGTGCCGTTATAGTCGAAGCAAATGACGGTGTCGTTGAAGAAGATTACGATTCGGTATATAAGCGGGCCGATGCAGAAATGTACAAGTGCAAAGGAAAGACCGGCTCGAGCATGTCAATAGAAGAAAGGACGCAAGATGAAGAATCCTAAACGCGTTGTAAGCTACATCAAAAACAATCTGTGCGAGGTAAAGCATACGACACTGAATCCCGAGGGACCCGGTGTCGTACGTATTCATATGGTCCCTCCGAATTATGACGGACCCGAACCTGTCGGAAGTGTTGTCATATTAAACGGTCAGGACATTATCCCCATCGGAGTGTCGTGGGCAGTGCTTTTATCTCTTCTGATAGATTCGGTCAATGAATATCACGGAAGACCGATAACGGAAGAGGACACAAAGAAGATCGTTGAGAGTACCGTAAACGAGGCTCGTCGCATCTACCGTTTTCTTCCGAAGTTTGTCATCAGGAAAGACATCTTCAGGATCATGAACACGTTCAAACAGATCGCCTACGGCGAAAAACCGGACGAGGATATCCAGTACATAAACATAAGCGAATATGCCGATAACATGAGGGCACCGCACAGGATGGACCTTCTCGTTTCCGCGATGGAAAAAGGAAGTGCGTGGAACTGTAACCAGAAGTGCGTACACTGTTACGCGGCGGGACAGACACAGGCGGCAGAGGAAGAACTCTCCACCGAAGAGTGGAAGAAGATAATAGACAAATGCAGGGAAGAATGCATTCCGCAAGTGACTTTCACCGGAGGTGAGCCCACGATGAGGGAAGACCTTACGGAGCTCATCAATCATGCAAGATGGTTCGTGACAAGGCTTAATACGAACGGGATCAAGCTTACTAAGGAATACTGCAGAAAGCTGTTTGAGGCATCGCTTGACAGTGTTCAGATCACATTCTATTCGTCCGATGCGGCAATACATAACGAACTTGTCGGTGCGCCCATGTATGATAAGACACTGGACGGTATCAGGAACGCACTTGAAGCGGGACTGAACATAAGCATCAATACACCGCTTTGCGTTAAGAACAAAGACTATGTTAAGACACTCGAGTTTCTGCACGGTCTCGGGGTCACATATGTTACGTGCTCGGGGCTGATCACGACAGGTAATGCGACGCTTCCCGAATCGGAAAGCCTGCAGCTGTCAAAAGACGAGATCAGGAAGATCCTTCAGGATGCCGTCGATTATGCGTATGCGAATGGCATGGAGATCAGCTTCACGTCGCCCGGGTGGATAGACGATGAGGAATTCTTTGAGAAGAACGGACTGAATATGCCGACCTGCGGGGCGTGTCTGTCAAACATGGCAATAACACCCGGCGGAAATGTCGTGCCTTGTCAGAGCTGGCTTACAGACGGAAATCTCGGAAATTTCCTCGAGACAGACTGGCAGAAGATATGGCACAGCGGAAAGTGCGAGAACAGAAGATACTACTCCGCAATGATGACCGGCCTGTGCCCTTTAAGAAAAGCTGAGGAAGGAGGCTCATATGAGAAGTAAGATCAGATTATTTGCCCTTTCCCTTCTTGTGTTCGTGATGATGTTCGCGGTGCCCGTGTTTGCGGATACCGACGAGATACTCAATTATACGATCACGGTCGATGTAAACAAGGATGCAACGCTGAATATCAATTACCATATAGACTGGAAAGTTCTCGATTCGGGATCGGGGATAGGACCGCTCACGTGGATGAAGATAGGTATCCCGAACAAGCACGTGGTGTCTGCCGTCGGAAAGAGCGATACGGTGGATCACATCAATCTGTCGGGAACTTATGCAGAAGTTTATCTCGACAGAAGTTATTATGCGGGCGATGTCGCAAGCGTTGATTTTCTCGTGGTGCAGGATTATATGTACCAGGTCGACAAACTGACCGAGGGTGAGACTGTATATTCGTTCACGCCCGGCTGGTTTGATGATATAAGGGTCGACAATCTCGAGATCAGATGGAAAGACGAGAATGCTGTTGCGTTCACACCCGACTGTCTGATGGATAACGGTTACTATGTCTGGACCGACAGCCTGTCAAAAGGCGGCAAGTATACAGTCACCGTCACATATCCGAATGATGCATACGGATTTGACCTCTCCAAGAGCGATGAAGGAAGCGGCGGCAGTACCGCTGATAAGATCGGCGAGGTCATAGGGATCATCGTCGGTATCGTGTTCATGATAATAGTCTCGGGCGCATTTATAGCAATACCCGTTATCATAGGATACGCGTTCAATGCGGGATTCAGGGCGCTTACGGGAAGCGGGAGTCCCACGATCAACAAGACGACAAGGGTCAAGGTCACATACTACGATTCATGTCCGGGCTGCGGTGCCCCGCGAAAAGAGGGTGCCAAGTTCTGTGAATACTGCGGCAAGTCTTTGGTAAAGAGTGAGGAGACGATCACCGAGGAACAGCTCAAGAAAGAAGAGAAGGCTGCTGCTGCGTTTACGAAGAACGGAGAATACAGATACGGTTCGTCGCCGAACACGTTTATCAGGGTAAGTTCCGTAAGGGTTCCGAACCCTCGTTACCGTGCTCCGAGCCGGAGCAGTTCATCGGGC
>JAEEJD010000174.1 GCA_016281675.1 Lachnospiraceae bacterium | reverse complement strand
ATGCTTTCATACGTCGATGAGATTGAGAGCCGTGCACCCGAGATCATAGAAGAATACAGGAAGAACCTGTTTGATAAGGTCAGGGATCTTCTGGCTGACTCGGCTATCGATGAATCGAGGATACTCGGAGAGGTCACTCTTTATGCGGATAAGATATGTGTCGACGAAGAGATCGTAAGGCTTCGCAGCCATATAGGAACGACCAAGGATATACTCACAGCCGGAGGAAGCGTCGGTCGTAAGCTTGATTTCATCGCTCAGGAGATGAACAGGGAAGCGAACACGATACTTTCAAAAGCAAATGATCTGGCGACGAGCGATATAGCGATCAACTTAAAGACCGATATCGAAAAGGTTAGGGAACAGATCCAGAATATAGAATAGGCAACCTTAAGAGGTAACATATGAAAAGAAAAGGCGTCCTCGTGATCCTGTCGGGCTTTGCCGGATCCGGCAAAGGAACGATAATACGTGAGCTTCTTGAAAAGTACGACAACTATGCGCTGTCCGTATCCGCTACAACACGCGCCCCGCGAGAGGGTGAAGTTGAAGGTGTTCATTACTTCTTCAAAACCGAGGAAGAGTTCAAGGAGATGATCGCAAAGGGTGAGCTTCTCGAGTATGCCAATTATGTCGGGAACTATTACGGCACGCCGCGTGCATATGTCAAAGATCAGCTGGCCAAAGGCATGAATGTGATACTTGAGATCGAGACCGAAGGCGCGCTGTCAATAAAGAGGGAATACCCCGATGCGGTGCTTGTGTTCGTAATGCCGCCGAGCGTGAACGAGATATACAACCGACTCAAGAACCGCGGTACCGAGACCGAAGAGGTCATCGCAAAGCGTATGAAAAAAGCGGGTATCGAGATATCCGTGGTTGACAGATATGACTATCTGATGATAAATGATGTATTGTCGGAAAGCGTTGAAGCCTTCAACGCGATCGTAACGAGTCAGCAGATGACCGTTTCGAGAAACCGTGATTACATAAACGACAAGAAGAAAGAATTCGAAATATTTTTAGAAGGACAAAAGGAGAATTGAAATGTTACATCCGTCTTACAGCGATCTTATGAAAGTTGCGAACAGCGAGGTTGAAGTGGGAGAACATCCCGTTGTAAACAGCCGTTACTCAATCGTTATGGCAACATCCAAGAGAGCACGTCAGCTCGTTAACGGACGTCCCACCACAGTCAGGGATGCCGAGAACAGGAATCCTCTCTCGGTTGCGATCGAGGAACTTGAAAAGGGTGACATCAAGATACTTGCCGAGTAGGTAACACATATGAAACTGCTTCCCGTTTCACTCGGATGCGATAAGAATCTCGTGGACAGCGAGCACATGATCGCACGTCTGTGTGCCGCCGGTTATGAACTGACCGATGATGCGGACGATGCGGACGTCATCGTGATCAATACGTGCTGCTTCATCCATGATGCCAAACAGGAGAGCATAGATACCATTCTCGAAATGGCGCGCCTTAAGGATAACAAACTTAAGGCTCTTATTGTTTGTGGGTGTCTGGCTCAAAGATACAGGGAAGAGATCACCAAAGAGATCCCCGAAGTTGACGCAGTCGTAGAGCTTCGCGGCAACACCGACATCACAGGAGTCATTGACGAAGTGATGCGGAAAAAGGGAGAAGATAGTCTGACGCATGACGTTCTTCCGAATACAAAGGGAAGAGTCATAACGACACCGGGACATTACGAGTATCTCAAGATCGCCGAGGGATGCGATAAATGCTGCACGTACTGCATCATTCCGAAACTTCGCGGTCCGTACAGATCAGTACCGATGGATGAACTCATCTCCGAGGCTCGAAGCCTTGCCGAAAGAGGTGTCAGGGAACTGATCCTCGTTGCGCAGGAGACTACGCTCTACGGAACGGACATATACGGGAGAAAATCACTTCCGGAACTTTTATGTAAACTTGCAGAAATTGACGGCATCCGATGGATACGTTTGTTATACGCATATCCCGAAGAGATCACGGATGAGTTGATTGATATTATGTCAACCAACGTAAAGGTGTGCCGTTACATAGATATCCCGATCCAAAGCGGAGCGGATCCCGTTCTTAAGAAGATGGGAAGACGCACCGATCAGGCGGCGATACGAAACGTTGTCGCAAAGCTTCGGGCGAAGATGGATGACATATGTATAAGGACGACCCTGATAGCGGGATTTCCCGGTGAGACCGAGGAAGATTTCGAGGAGACTTACAGGTTCGTAAACGAGATGGAATTCGACCGTCTCGGAGTGTTCTCTTATTCGCAGGAAGAAGAAACGCCGGCATATGACATGCCGCAGGTCGGAGAGGAAGAAAAGGCAAGGCGCAGGGATGAACTTTACGAACTGCAGCAGGCCGTCTCTTACGAGATCTCGCAGAAGCTGATAGGAAAGCATCTGGAGGTTATCATTGACGGGTATCTGCCCGATGATGATGTTTACGTCGGAAGGAGTTATCGTGATGCTCCCGATACCGACGGACTTGTTTTTGTATATTCGGACCGTGAACTGATGACCGGAGATATGGTAACGGTTGAGGTTACGGACGCCAAGGAATACGATCTGGAAGGAAGAGTAACAGATGAATCTGCCCAATAAACTGACAGTCATGAGAGTTGTTGCGGTGCCATTTTTTGTGGTGCTGATGCTCGCACCCATATGCGGACAGCCGTGTGAGGGATGGGCGAAATGGACTGCACTTGCGTTGTTTATAGTTGCCGCGCTGACCGATCTTCTCGACGGAAAACTGGCAAGAAAATACGGACAGGTGACCAACTTCGGAAAGTTCATGGATCCGCTCGCGGATAAGCTTCTCGTTTGTTCGGCGCTTATATGTCTTGTCGAACTTGAACGCATGCCGGGATGGATCGCCATCATAATAATCGCAAGGGAATTCGTGATCAGCGGGATCAGACTGATCGCGGCGGATGACGGAGTCGTTATCTCGGCCAGCAAATGGGGTAAGTTCAAGACTGTATTTCAGATGATAATGGTCGGATTCATGATCGGTAACCTTCCGATATTCGATCTCGTCACGGCAACGCTCATGTGGATCGCGCTTGCGCTCACACTCATCTCGCTTGCCGATTATATCGCAAAGAACATAGGAATATTCAAGACACTCGGGTAACGGATATGACGCTTGAAGAGAAGGCGGTTGAACTTCTTAAACGGAAAGGGTACAGACTTTCGACGGCGGAATCGTGCACGGGAGGACTTCTTGCGGGGCGCATCATAAACGTTTCCGGTGCGAGCGATTGTATTGACGTCGGATTCATTACATACGCGAACGAGGCCAAGATGAAATATCTCGGTGTGTCGGAGGAAACACT